>DASVVD010000533.1:0-5255 GCA_036386715.1 Pseudoduganella sp. | reverse complement strand
CGGCGCCGGCGATCGCGCCGGCCGCGGCCGCGGCCGTGCGGCCATTGCCGCTGCCGATCTGGCTGCCCAGCAGGGCGCCGGCGATGCCGCCGACGATCGAGCCGCCCGCGCTGCGCTGCGGCTGCTGCTGTACCTGCACATATTCGGTACGGCACTCCTGGTGCGGACGGTTGACGCGCTCGACCTGCGGCGTTACGCGCACGACACGGCCGTAATCTTCGAAATCGGCAGCCTGCACGGCCGGCAGCGAGCCGAGCAGCATGGCCGACAGCATGAGTTTCAACGGCAACTGAGCTTGCAGCTTCATTTGAGGTACCTCTATCAGTAATTGTCTTTTGGCGGATTCACTATACGCCATCCAATGGTAACGCCGCGTGCGTCAAATGGTATGGGCTCATGGCAACAAAATGTAACCCTGGAGGCCGGTCATCCCGGTCTTCGCACCGAGGGCGGAGATTGTCGGCAAGGTGCCTTAAACAACGCTGAAAATGACCGTGTTTTAACAAATCTTGCGCGCACGGCCACATTAAAGTTGATTCATGCTGTACAACACGTTACCCTTATAGTCTAGGGATCGAATTGACGGAGAGAAACGCGACTAGCGCTGCCGGTGCAGCAGCATGCAATGTTGGCTGATTGTTGCCTGGGCGTTGTTCAAGCTGCCCAGGGAGCGCAGGGTTTGCAGTGCGTGCCTTGTATAGGTGCCTTCAATATAAAACACATACCGTACGACAGGTCGATTTTGAGGGAAAAATGAGTTTGTTCTTAACCGTGCCGCCCAACCTCGTTCAGTCCATCAGGGCATTCCGGATCGCTGAACTACAAGAGGAGGCCGGCCGCCTGGGCCAGCATTTTTTATATGCATATTGCAATGCCGGCCTGACGAAGCAGCAAGTGCTGGGCATTATTGCCGAAGCCTTCAGGTTTCCAAAACCCTGCGGCAAGAACTTCGATGCACTGCGCACCACGCTGACGGAAACACTGTTCCAGGCCGGCGCCCAGCCGGGCTTCGTGATCGTGCTCGAACAACTTCCGAATACCCAGAAATTCGACCGCGAAGCGCGCGAAACACTGCTCGACGTGTTTCGCGACGCTTCCGACTGGTGGGCCGAAAAGAAGGTGCCGTTCCGCGTTTTTTATTCGTTTGAATAGCGCCGGGCCGACCGGCTGACGTTCCCGCGGGATTGCCGGCCCCCCCGCCGATCGCCGGTTCCCGGCAGGTTACCTGGCCGCAGCGGGTACAATGTCGGCCATGAAAAATATTGTCATCCTCATTTCCGGCCGCGGCAGCAATATGGAAGCCGTTGTCCGCGCCGCCGAGGCCGAGCAATGGCCGGCCCGGATTGCCGCTGTCATCAGCAACCGCGCCGATGCGAAAGGCCTGGAATTTGCCGCCGCCCGTGGCATTGCCACCGCCGTCGTGCCGAACAAGGAATTTCCAACGCGCGAAGCGTTCGACGCGGCGCTGCAAACCGTGATCGACGGATTCCAGCCCGACCTGGTCGTGCTGGCAGGTTTCATGCGCATCCTCACGCCCGCATTTGTCGAGCACTATGCGAACCGCATGCTGAACATCCACCCGTCGCTGCTGCCGCTGTTCCCCGGCCTGCACACGCATGAGTCGGCGCTGGCTGCCGGCCACGCCGAACACGGTGCCACCGTGCACTTCGTGACCGCCGAGCTGGACCACGGCCCGATGGTGGACCAGGCCATCGTGCCGGTCATGCCCGGCGATACACCCGACACGCTGGCGGCCCGCCTGCTGGTACAGGAACATGTCCTGTATCCGCGCGCCATCCGCTGGTTCATCGAAGATAAACTGATTGTCGAGAATGGCCAGGTCTACGGCCCCCATCGTCCGCACCCGTCGACTCCGTCCTCGACTTAATTCATTACCAGGATTCCCATGAGATTGCCTCCAGCAGTACTCGCCAGCGCCGAAGAAGTGCTGCGCGAGATCTTGCGCTTTACCGCGCCGGCCGACACCACCTTGTCCCGTTATTTCAAGGACCACCCGCGCCTCGGCGGCCGCGAGCGCGGCGCCATTGCCGAATGCATCTACGCGGTGTTGCGCAACAAGAATTTCTTTACCGAGTTTTCCGAGCCGAACGGCGGCGCCACGATGCGTCGCCTGGCGTTGCTGGGCATGTCCGATGCCGTTGGCATTGACTCGCTGCCCGGCCTGTCGGAAGAGGAAACCGAATGGCTGACGCGGATGAAGGACATCGACCGCAAGCTGCTGCACAAGTCGCTGCGCACCAATATGCCGAAATGGCTGTGGGAAAAGCTTGCCGAGCAATACGGTGAAGACGAAGCGCTGCAACTGGCCGATGCGCTGAACGCGCCGGCGCCGCTCGACCTGCGCGTCAACGCGCTGAAGGCGGACCGCGACAAGGTGATCGCGCAGCTGGCCGAGGCGCCGATTACCGCCACGCCAACCCCGTTTGCACCGCTGGGCCTGCGTATCCTGCGCAAGCCGCAACTGCAGAACCTGCAGCTGTTCAAGGAAGGCGCGATCGAAGTGCAGGACGAGGGCAGCCAGATCCTCGCGCAGATCCTCGGTGCGCGCCGCGGCGAGATGGTGGTCGATTTCTGCGCCGGTGCCGGCGGCAAGACGCTGGCGCTGGGCGCGCAGATGCGCAATACCGGCCGCCTGTATGCATTCGATGTTTCCGAGAAGCGCCTGGCCAAGCTGAAGCCGCGCCTGGCGCGCTCGGGGCTGTCGAACGTGCATCCGGTGGCGATCGCGCATGAACGCGATGCCAAGATCAAGCGCCTGGCCGGCAAGATCGACCGCGTACTGGTCGATGCGCCATGCTCCGGCATGGGCACGCTGCGCCGTAACCCGGACGTGAAATGGCGCCAGCCGGTGGAAGCGATTGCCGAGATGCACGCCAAGCAGGTGGCGATCCTGGACGGCGCCGCCCGCCTGGTCAAGGCCGGCGGCCGCCTCGTGTATGCCACGTGCAGCCTGCTGAACGAGGAAAACGACGCCGTGGCCGAGCAGTTCATCGCCGGCCACCCGGATTTCCAGCTGGTGCCGATGCACCAGGTGCTGGCCGAGCAGAAGATCGAGCTCGAGATGGGCGAATACCTGAAACTGCTGCCGCACAAGCACCATACCGACGGCTTCTTTGCCGCCGTGTTCGAGCGCAAGCCGATGGCCAAGGCCGTGCCGGCTGAAGAGTCCGAAGAGACCGCCGAAGACTGATGAAGCAGATCCCGCTGTCGGCACTCTGGAACGACCTGCTGGGCGACCTGCGCGATCCCGGCCTGCTGTGGCAGCTGGGTGCGCTGGTCGCGTCCGTGCTGCTGGGGCTGACGTTGTCGCGGCTGGTCCTGACCCGGCTGGGGCGGCGCGACGACCGTGGCGGCATGGCCCGCTTTGGCGTGGAAAGTTTCGCCAAGGTCCTGGCGCCGCTGGTCATCGTCGGCCTGCTGTGGCTGTCGCAGATCGTGCTGCACCGCTGGTATCACGTCAACCTGCTGAAGGTGGCCCTGCCGATCTGGGGCTCGCTGGCCGTGATCCGCCTCACGTTCTACCTGCTGCGGCGCGTATTTGCCCGGCGTGGCGAAATCGGCGCGGCCATGCTGACGTTCGAGAAGATCTTCCAGCTGGTGGTATGGATCGCGTTCGCGCTGTACATCACCGGCTACTGGGACGATATCTACCGATATCTCGACAGCGTGACGCTGCACCTTGGCAAGAACAGGGTGACGGTGGCGGAGATCCTGCAGGGGATCGTTTCGGTCGTCGTCACGCTGGTGCTGGCGATGTGGGCCGGCGCCACCCTGGAAGAGCGGCTGATGGGCGTCGATACGCTCAGTTCCAGCGTGCGGGTGGTGCTGGCGCGCATCGCGCGCGCGGTGCTGATCGTGGTTGCCCTGCTGTTCAGCCTGAACCTGGTGGGCATCGATCTCACCGTGCTGTCGGTATTCGGCGGTGCGCTCGGCGTGGGCCTCGGCCTTGGCCTGCAAAAGATCGCCAGCAACTATATTTCCGGCTTCATCATCCTGCTGGACCGCAGCCTGCAGATCGGCGACATGATCACCGTCGACAAGTTCACCGGCCGCGTGGCGCGCATCAATACGCGCTACACGGTATTGCAGGGGCTCGATGGCGTGGAATCGGTGGTGCCGAACGAAATGTTCGTGTCGAACGCCGTGCTGAACACCACGTTGTCGAACAAGGAAGTATGGATCGGCACCAAGGTCTTCGTTTCATACGATACGGACCTCGATTTCGCGCTGAAGCTGCTGGAAACGGCCGCCGCCACGGTGCCGCGGGTGCTGCAATCGCGGCCACCGGGCGCCTCGCTGCTCAACTTCGCCGCCGACGGGCTCGAACTGCAGGTGGGATTCTGGATCGGCGATCCGGAGAACGGCCGTGGCGGTGTCACGTCCGATGTCAACCGGGCCATCTGGAAAGCCCTGAAAGAACACGAGATCCTGGTGCCGTTTCCACTGCGGGAAATGCGCATCATCGGCGCGCCGCCACCCCCGCAAGTCACTGAAATGCCACAGGAAACCGCGTGACGGTACGAAATCGCCGTGCCTGTCGTGGACGAATGCGCGTACAATTGACGGTAACGTCTGCTGGCGTTGCGCAAGATTTCCGCGCAACTGGAAATCATTTATTGGATGGATAAAGCTTGAACGCTGTTTTGGACTTCCTGACCCATGGCATTACTGGTCTGTCTAACTGGCAAACCGTCATCTACACGCTGATCGTCACCCACATCACGATTGCGGCCGTCACGATCTACCTGCACCGTCACCAGGCGCACCGCGCCCTGGAATTGCACGCGATCCCGAGCCACTTCTTCCGGTTCTGGCTGTGGCTGACGACGGGCCAGGTGACCAAGGAATGGGCAGCGGTCCACCGCAAGCACCATGCCAAATGCGATACCGAAGAGGATCCGCATAGCCCCGTCACGCGCGGCATCAAGAAAGTGTTCTGGGAAGGCGCCGAGCTGTACCGCGCTGAAACGAAAAACCTGGAAACGCTGAGCAAGTACGGCCACGGCACGCCGGACGACTGGATGGAGCGCAACCTGTACACCAAGTACAGCTGGCAGGGCGTCGCGCTGCTGCTGATCCTGAACGTCATGCTGTTCGGCGCCAAGGGCCTGACCGTGTGGGCCGTGCAGATGCTGTGGATCCCGATCACGGCCGCCGGCATCATCAACGGTATCGGCCACTACTGGGGCTACCGCAACTTCGACTGTTCCGATGCCGCGACCAACATCATTCCA
>DASVVD010000532.1:0-3192 GCA_036386715.1 Pseudoduganella sp. | reverse complement strand
GCGAACATCTGCACGCCGTACGGCGTGTGCAGCTGCTGTTCGACTTCCGCCACCATCGACGCGCGCTGCGCCGCATCGGCCGCGCCGGACAGCATCGACCAGGCCTGCGGATTGAGCCAGATGCGGCCCTCCCTGTCGTCGGCCACGCCGAATACCACGCCATCGTCGGTAATGCCGCGGGCGAACCAGCGGCCGTCCCACAGGTGCGTATTGGCGGCATCGTTCATCGCCTGCGCGCCGGCACGGAAGCGGCTGGCGCCTTCGTCGTCCTGGTGCTGCGCGCACATGCCGGCCCACAGGTTCAGTGCATACGCGGCGGCCACCGTCAGCCAGCCGGACACGCCCCTGCCCTTGTAGCCGACCATGTTCATCGGGTCGCACCAGTCGCCCTGCGCGATGTACGACAGGCCGCGTTCGTCGCGCTCGCCCTGCAGCCAGTCCATCGCGCGGCCGATGCGCTGCGCCACCGTCAGGCCATGGCCTTCGCTGTCGAACACCATTTCATCGAGCAGTGCCCAGTCGGCCGTTTCGTCCAGGTAGGCCTTCAGGCACACCGGCAGCCACACGCAGTGATCGGTGTGCGGTACCTGGTTGATGTATTTCAGTTCCGCGCCCTCGACCAGCAGGATCCCGTCCGGCATCGCGCCCGTGGCTTCCTGCTGCGACAGCGCATGCAGGAACGCGCCGCGGGCGACGGGCGGGTGCACGAAGCTCATGCCCATGTTGTCCTGCAGGTAGTTGCGGGTCTGCGGATCGGTGGTCAGGCGGTTCGAGCCGCCATGGTAGTACACCTGGCGCGGCAGCCAGTGGTTGACGAAGTTGTCGAACTCCGCGTCCGGCGTCTGCACCGTGACGCAGCCGGTGCCGGCGCCGATATAGACCGCGTACTGTTCGCGGGCCGCGGCGAAACCGGCAGCGGAAAGGTAACGGTCGCGCAGCGCGACGATCTCGGCGTCGTCGAACGCCGGGCCGAACAGGAAGCGGTACTGCTCGCTGCCGCCGGCGGCCAGCGCCAGCCGGTACTGCACGGCGCCCACCGGCGTTTCATAGCGCGCATCGCCGCCGGCCAGCAGGTCGCCCTGCACGGCGGACGGCGCATGCAGACCGCCCTCGCCTTCGAACGCTTCCTGCGCGGTCTCCCACGCATCGGGCGTGCGCTCGCACAGGAAGAAGGTGCGGTCCTTGAAGTTCTTCTGCTTGAAGTAGTCGGCCACCTTCTGGTACGGCGTGACGGAGGACGCCACGATGCCGCCCAGGTCCGCGCGGTATTCGGCCGACTGGTTCATCCAGCTCATGTAGCCGATCGTGAAGTACGGATAGACCGACAGCCGGCGCGGCCGGTCCGACAGGTTCGTCACCTTCAGCGACCACAGTTCGGCCACGTCGTCCACCGGCAGGCCCATCACGAGTTCGATGCGGATGCCGAGTGCGTCAACCGTCCAGGCCATGTCGCTTTTCCCGGCCGAGAACACGAAGCGGTCCGGCGCGGCGCGCACCGGCTCGTGCGGCGCCGAGAACAGCTGGCCCGTTTCCTCGTCCTTCACGTAGAAGAAGCGGCCCGGGTGGTGCGCATAGTAGCCCTGCTCCGGCTGCATGAACGTGCGCGCCTCCAGGTTCGGCGCATAGGCATACTTGGCCGGCTCGGGCTGCATGAACTGGGCCACGGCGTAGCCGCGGCAGTTCACCTGGACCATCATCTTGCGGTTCCACAGGAAACCGGCCGCGCGCGGCATCGCGGTGGGTGACAGCAGCTCATAGCGCTGGCCGTCGGCGGACGGGCGCAGCAGGGAGGATTCATTTCGGTCTTGCATCGGGGCTTGCATCAGGGTCGTCTCCGGAGTCACGCAATGTTGCCAGCGGCTTGCGCGCGGCGAGGTCGGCCTGGATGCCGCGCAGCGTGGCGGCATCCAGGCGGTAACAGCTCATCACGCCGACGGCCAGCAGCGCGAAGGCGGCGGGAATCAGCGACATCAGCCAGACGATGCCGGCCGTCGAACCGGGGCTTTGCGCGGCGTTCGGCACATACCCCAGCGTGGTGAAGAGGGTGCCGATCACCGCCACCGCCAGCGCCGTGCCCAGCTTCTGCGAGAACGTGGCGGCGGCAAACGTCATGGCCGTGGCGCGGCGGCCCGTGCGCCACTCGTTGTAGTCGGCCGTGTCGGCATACATCGAGAACGCCAGCGGCGATTTCGGCCCCAGCACCAGTCCCATGCACGCCTGCAGCACGAACATCAGCCACACCTGGTCGTTCGGCACGAAGAAATAGGCGGTTGACAGCACGGCCGTGGCGCCCATCAGCATGATCATCAGCTTCTTCTTGTCGACGAAGCGCGTCATCAGCGGCGACGCTGCAGCGCCGACCGCGGCGGCGAACATGTAGACCGACACGAAGGTACCCATCAGCTCCGGCCGGCCGACCACGTACTTGAAGTAATAGGCCGCGGTGGTGGTGCGCAGCGTGATCGTGACCATGATGATCAGCGCCAGGAAGAACAGCACTAGCCACGGACCGTTGCGCGACAGGTCGCGCACGTCCTGCATGACATTGCTCTGTTGCGAGGGCGACGGGGCAATGCGTTCGCGCGTGTTGGCGAAGGTCAGCAGGAACATCAGCGAGGCGGCCACCGCCCATGCCGCCATCGTCAGTTGCCAGCCCAGCTTGTCGTTGCCGTCGCCGAACGCCTTCACCATGGCCGGCGTGGCCGCGGTGACCAGCATGCTGCCGCCGAACGCGCAAATGAAGCGCAGGCCGTTGATCGTGGAACGCTCCTGGGGATCGGCCGACATCACGCCGGACAGCGCGTTATACGGAATGTTGATGCCCGTGTAGCAGATCATCATCAGCAGGTAGGTGCCGTAGGCCCACAGCAGGCGGCCGTCGCCATCGAGGTCCGGCGTGGTGTAGGTGAGCACGGCGGCGCAGCCGAGCGGCACGGCCATCCATACCAGATAAGGGCGGAACTTGCCGTAGCGCGTGCTGGTGCGGTCGGCCAGCGCGCCGATCATCGGATCGGTAAAGGCATTGACCAGCTTGATCGCGAACATCATCGACGCGGCCGCGGCCGCCGAGATGCCGAACACGTCGGTATAGAAGATCAGCAGGAACGTGGCGATATTGGTCCAGTAAAAATTGAACCCCATGTCGGCGATGCCATAGCTGATCTTTTCGCGCCAGGACAGGCGCTTGCTTCC
>DASVVD010000531.1:0-1851 GCA_036386715.1 Pseudoduganella sp. | reverse complement strand
CTTGCGGATGTTGCCGTCGAATTTATCGCCCATTCCGTAGATCACCGTGGGATCGGTCTGCAGCATCATGCCCTGCTTGAGACGGTTGACGAACACCGCGGCGATCATCGCCCGTTCGGATTTCTGCCCGGTTTCCTTCTCGACGATCGACGCCATCGTCAAGGCCTGGTATTTGTCCGTGTACGGCAAGTCGGCCGCGCGCTGCTCCCATGCTTTTCCAAGATGCTGCAGCAGTGCCGTGTGTGCCTGCCTGTAGATCTCCAGTTCCGACGAACCCTTGGCAAACAGGTAAGTATCCGGGAAAAACAGCCCTTCCGGCTGCTTGTAGTCGGAACCGAGCTTTTCCATCAGTTCGCTGTCGGACAGGCCCACCGTGTCGTGCTTCAGGCCCTTGTGGCCGGCGATCGCCTGGCGCATCTGGCGGAACGTCCAGCCTTCGATGATCGTCAGCGACTCCTGGGCGAATTCGCCGCGCACCAGCTGCTCGATCAGCCGCACCGGCGTGGTGCCGGGTTTCAGTTCATAGGAGCCGGCTTTCAGCTTGCCGCTCTTGCCGGTGAAGCGCGCCAGCAGGTTGAACAGCAGGGGCTGGATCGGCACGCCGGCTTCGGCGATCTGCTGGCCGGCCGCGTGGGCACCGCTGCCCTTGCTGATCGTGAACGGAATGCTGTCTCCCTCGCCAACGATGGGCTGCTTCGACCACCAGGCAAAACCGCCGGCCGCGGCCGCGGCGACCAGCACGCCGAGCGCGATCGTTTTTCTTATGAATGCCATGTCGTGTCCTGCCCGCGCGGGGCCGCGCGACCCGTTTTGGGGGTGGCCGGCGCGTTTGGCGCGGGATCTTTATAATGAGCCCGTAATGATAATGCTTCCGTAGGTAAATTAGCCAAATTTATGAACAACTGGAACCAACTCCTCGCCGCTCCTGCCCAGGCACCGACCCGGGCGGCCCTCGCCGCCGGTTTCGTGGCCCCGATCACCGACCTGGGCCTGATCGCCTTCACAGGCGACGACTCGGCCTCGTTCCTGCATTCGCAGCTCACCAACGATGTCGAGCACCTCGGCGCGGAAGACGTGCGCCTGGCCGGCTACTGCTCGCCCAAGGGCCGCCTGCTGGCCAGTTTCCTGATGTGGCGCGACGGGCAGTCCGTCTACCTGCAGCTGGCGCGCGACATCCAGCCGGCGATCCAGAAGCGCCTGCAGATGTTCGTGCTGCGTGCCAAGACCAAGGCCGCCGACGTGACGGACGCGCGCGTGGCGCTGGGCCTGGGCGGCGGCCTGGCCGAAGCCGTGCTGCAGACCTGGTTCGACGCCCTGCCCCCGGCACCGTACACCAGGCTCGAACATCCGCTCGGCACACTGCTGCGCGTGGCCGACGCGTTCGGCGCACCGCGCTACCTGTGGCTGGCCACGGCCGAGACGGTGTCCACCGTGGCGGCGGAACTGGCCGACCGCCTGGTGGTCGGCGGCAATGAGGCATGGCGGCTGGCCGAGATCCATGCCGGGGTGCCGCTGATCGCCGCCGCGACGCAGGAACAGTTCGTGCCGCAGATGATCAATTTCGAGCTGCTGGGCGGCGTCAACATCAAGAAGGGCTGCTACCCGGGCCAGGAGATCGTCGCGCGCAGCCAGTACCTGGGCAAGCTGAAACGGCGCACCGCGCTGGTGACGATCGACGATGCGACGGTGGCGCCGGGAACGGAAGTGTTCGCACCGGCCGATCCGGGCCAGCCGTGCGGCATGGTCGTCAACGTGGCGCCCAACGGCGCCGGCGGTGTCGATGCACTGGTCGAGATGAAGCTCGACGCGCTCGAAGCGGGCGACGTGCGCGCCGGCGCCGCGGACGGCCCG
>DASVVD010000530.1:0-1800 GCA_036386715.1 Pseudoduganella sp. | reverse complement strand
GCCGCCGGGGAACGCGGGTCTGCGGCCATCGTCAACGTCGTGGTTATTGGAATGCATGGCGGCTCCCGTGGCTGGACGGATCAGCGCAGGATCTGCGCGAAGAAGCGGTCGGTGCGATCGTTGGCAAGGTCGGCCTGCGCGGCATCGAAATGGCTACCGCCCGGCCGGGCGAACGCGTGATTGCAGCCGGCATAGGAACGCACAGTGACCGAGGGAACTTCGGCCAGCGCCGCGTGGATGGCGCGCTGCGCCGCGGCGCCGATGTATTCGTCTTCCTCGGCCAGGTGATACAGCAGCGGGGCCTCGATGCCGGCGGCGCGGTCGACGAAACGCTCGGTGCCGCCGCCGTAGCAGGCAACGAAGGCGTCGGCATCGGTACGCGCCGCGGCGAGATAGGCCAGCAGGCCGCCGAGGCAGTAGCCTGTCACGCCCACCTTGCCGGAGCTGCCCGGCAGCCGGCGTGCCAGCGCGATCGCCGCGGCGATGTCGTCCACGCCCTGGTCGAAGTCGTATTCGTTGTAGAGCGCGAAGCCGCGCGCGGCGTGTACCGGGTTCGCTTCCGACATGGAGCTATTGCGCTCGCTGCGCCAGAACAGGTCGGGGCTGAGCGCCAGGTAGCCGGCGCCGGCATAGTGCCGGGCAATGCTGCGGATGCCGGGGTTCACGCCGAAGATTTCCTGCAGCACGATGATGACAGGAGCCGGCTCGGGCGATGCAGGCCGTGCGAGCAGGCAGTCGAATTCACCATCTGGCACGGCCACCTGCACGGTTTCGCTATCCATCGCTGCCCTTTCGTCGAGGTACCGGGATAAGGACAGGATAAGCGTGCACCGGATGGCGCGGGCGTTAAAACTTGTGATGCCGGCGGTGCGTGAACGTGCGGCAGCCCGCCCAGGGCGGGTAGCAGGGGCGAAGTCGATCAGGGGGCGGCGCCGGCATCCCGCGTGCCGGTCAGCGCACGGCGTAGGCGCGCAGGAAAGCCTCGACGGCGCGGTCCGCGGCGTCATGGATCTCGCTTGCAGTAAGGGTGTCGCCGAACATCGCCCGCTCGAGCAGTTCGCCGTGCAGCAGGCCTTTCAGGTGCATCGCCATGACCCACGTGTCGCCGCCGGCGATGAGCGTGCCGGCGGCGGCATGATGCGCGAGGTACGCCTGCACGATACGCCAGCCGGTGCGCGGCCCGGCGTCGTAGAAGCGCATGCCGTTGCCGTTGCGCGTGCCGTCCTGCTGGGCGATGCGGGTGGCCGACAGCATTTCCGGCGCCAGCAACTGCGTCAGGTAGGCGCGGCCGAACTGCTGCAGTGCCGCCGCCAGCGGACGCGCCGGATCGAGCGCGGCAAAGGCATCCTGCAGGCGGAATTCCGCCGCCTGCGCCAGCACGGCCTGCACCAGTTCGTCCTTGGACGGAAAGTAGTTGTAGATCGTCGACTTGGAGCCGCCGATGCGCGACACGATCTCGGACATGGTAGTGTTTTCCACGCCGAGCTCGGAAAAGGTGGCGGTGGCCACCTGCATGATGTGCTGCCGGCGCTCTTCGGATTTTCTTCTCATGGTGACCGCTGCGGTGATGTAAGCCCCGCAGTATAGGGCGTGCCGCCGCACTTGCGGAAGTGCGGCGGCACGCTTCGTCACGCTCAGTACGTCACGCTCAGTAGGCGCGGTCCGCCGCGACCTGCACCGCCTCGCGCACCGGTGCCGGCAGCGGATTGGTCGAAGCGGTCGACAGCGTCATCGCCGATGGCACCGTCAGGGCTGCGTTCAGCGGCAGTTCGGCCGAAGAGCTGCCGACGTGCAGCGTGT
>DASVVD010000529.1:0-3850 GCA_036386715.1 Pseudoduganella sp. | reverse complement strand
CGACGCGCAGGGCCGGGTCCTGGCGCCGGCCTCTCCCTACAAGCGCAACCTGCGTATCTTCTACTATCGCGAGCTCGATGTCGAAGCGCCGATCCCGTTCGCCGAAGAAGTGCTGTACCAGGACGAGCACATCATCGTTGCCGACAAGCCGCACTTCCTGCCCACCATCCCCACCGGCCGCTTCCTGAAGGAGACGCTGCTGGTGCGGCTGCGCGCCAGGCTCGGCATCGAGGAGCTGGTGCCGATCCACCGGCTCGACCGCGAAACCGCCGGCATCGTCGTCTTCTCGTGCAACCTGGCCAGCCGCGGCGCCTACCAGTCGCTGTTCCAGCAGCGTCTCGTGCAAAAGGAATATGAAGCGCTGGCCGGCCCGCTGCCGGGCCGCGAGTTCCCGTTCAGCTACCGCAGCCGGATGGTGCAGGGCGATAAATTCTTCACGATGAAGGAGGCGCCGGGCGAGCCGAATTCGGAAACGATGCTCGATGTGATCGAGCGGCGCGGCGAGCATGTGCTGTACCGCCTGTGGCCGCATACCGGCCGGCAGCACCAGTTGCGCGTGCACCTGGCCGCGCTCGGCATCCCGATCGTCAACGATGCGTTCTACCCGGTGGCGCTGCCCTGCAAGCAGGATGACGTCTCGTCGCCGTTGAAACTGCTGGCCAGGGCGATCGGCTTCCCCGATCCGCTGACCGGAGAGTGGCGTTATTTTGAAAGCCGGCGCACGCTGTAGCAGCGCGCTGCGCCGGTCATGGCGCCATCAGCGCTGGTACTGGATGATCAGCGGCGCGTGATCGGAAAACTTCACGTCCTTGTAGACCGACACGGTTTGCGCGCACCCGGCGATGCCCGGCGTGGCCACGTGGTAGTCGATGCGCCAGCCCACGTTCTTGGCGTAGGCCTGGCCGCGGTTGCTCCACCACGTGTACTGTTCCGGGCGCGGATCGATACCGCGGTGCACATCGACATAGCCGCATTCGTCGAAGATCCTGGTCAGCCATGCGCGCTCTTCCGGCAGGAAACCGGAGTTCTTCAGGTTGCCCTTCCAGTTCTTCAGGTCGATTTCCTTGTGGGCGATGTTCCAGTCGCCACAGATGACGACTTCGCGGCCTTCGGCGCGTAGCGCCACCAGGTGGGGCAGGAACAGCTCCATGAAGCGGAACTTGGCCAGCTGGCGTTCGGGCGACGACGAGCCGGACGGGCAGTACACGGAAATGATCGTCAGGTCGCCGAAATCGCAGCGCACGTAGCGGCCCTCGGCATCGAACTCGGGGCTGCCGAAGCCGATCTGCACGGCATCCGGTTCGATCCTGCTGTAGACACCGGTGCCCGAATAGCCTTTTTTCTCGGCGTAATGGAAATGGCCATGGTAGCCATGCGGATTGCGGAACGCATCCGTCATGTCGCTGGCCTGGCACTTGAGCTCCTGCACGCAGATGAAATCGGCGGACTGGGTGCCCATCCAGTCGAAAAAGCCCTTCTTGGCGGCGGAGCGGATGCCATTCAGGTTGGCGGAGATGATCTTTGGCATGGATTAAAATACGGGCACTTTTTGAACAGGACCAGCATATGAATAATAGTTTGAGGCAAGAGTTTATCGCGTTTTCCCTGTCGGCGGGAGTGCTGAAGTTCGGCGAATTCACCACCAAGGCAGGGCGCCAGTCGCCCTATTTCTTCAACGCGGGCCTGTTCCACGATGGCGCGACGCTGGCGAAACTGGCCGATTTCTACGCCCAAACACTGCTCGATTCCGGCGTGGAATTCGACATGCTGTTCGGCCCGGCCTACAAGGGCATCACGCTGGCGTCGGCCACGTCGATGGCGCTGGCCGGCAAGGGGCGCAACACGTCGTTCGCCTACAACCGCAAGGAAGCCAAGGACCATGGCGAAGGCGGCACGCTGGTGGGCGCCAAACTGCAGGGCAAGGTGGTGATCATCGACGACGTGATCTCGGCCGGCACCTCGGTGCGTGAATCGGTGGAAATGATCCGCAATGCCGGCGCCGAACCCTGCGCCGTACTGATCGCGCTCGACCGGATGGAGCGGGGCGGCAAGGATGGCCAACTGTCGGATCTCTCCGCGGTGCAGGAAGTCAGCAGGAACTACGGCATTCCGGTCATCTCGATCGGCAACCTGGCCGACCTGTTCGGCTACCTGTCCGCCGATCCGGCACTGGCCCAGTCGAAGGATGCGGTGGCGGCCTACCGCGACCGGTACGGCATCTCCTGAGCGCAGACCGCGCCATCCACCCGGGCGGCGCCTTTGTGCACGCGTCGTCCACCTGGACGGCGCCTTGTGCACGCGGCGTCCACCTGGGCGGCGCCTTGTGCTTAAATAGGGGGAACAACGAAAGGAGCCTGCCATGAACAAAGCATCCCTGAAGGTCTATGGAGACGAAGCTGCCGTGGCCGACGCGGCCGACGGCCTGCCCAGTGAGCCGGAGAACAGCTGGAAGAAGGGCGATGTGCGCCCCGATGGCCGCGTGCGCATCGATGCCGGCTTCTACGTGGACCTGGGCCAGGACGAGAATCCCGCCACTCTGCTGCGCCACCTGCGCGCCTGGCTGCACGAATGCGAAGCACGCAACATCACGTTCGACGTGCCGCCGCTGGCCGCCGAACTGCACATCGCGATCATCAACGTGGGGCCGGACGACGAACTCGATTTCTCGATCGCGGACCTGAAGCTGCTGGTCGACATGGGGATCACGCTCAGCATCACGGGCTGATTCACGCTGGCGCTACCGGAGGGTTAAAAAGGACACATACCGGTTGTGTGAATCCCGCTAGCATCGAAGGCTCCTACAGGAGGATGTCATGGACTCGATCAATCGCAACCAGCCGGAACAAAATCACAAGGACCTGACCGGGCACGATGCGGTCAAGCGCATCAGGCACATCGTGGACGATGCGGAAAGCTGCTTCTTCGTCAGCAGCGGCACCGATGCGCGGCCGATGTCGGTGCTCGATACCGATGAACTCGGGAACCTGTGGTTCATGAGCGCCGCCGACAGCCACAAGAACGCCGAGGTCGAGGCCGACCCGAAAGTGCGCCTGTACTTCCAGGCTTCGAAGCATGCCGGCTTCCTGTACCTGGACGGTATCGCCACGATCTCGCGAGACCCGGCGCGGATCCGCGAGCTGTGGAGTCCGGAACTGGGCACGTGGTTCACGGAAGGGCTGGGCGATCCGCGCATCACGCTGATCCGCGTGGTGCCCACCGATGGCTACTACTGGGACAACAAGCACGGCAACGTGGTGGCCGGCCTGAAGATCATGGTGGGCGCCGCGATCGGCAAGACCCTCGACGATTCGATCGAGGGCCGCGTCGCGCCGTGATCAGCGCAGGCCGCGCGTGACCTTTGCCACATAGGTCGGCAGGTGCCAGGCGCCGCCGGCCTCCACCAACCGGCACATGCCGGTGGTGGCCTCCAGCGTCCGCGCAAAGCGCTTGCCATCCCACACCCATTCTTCGCTGGCCCAGCAGTCGCCCAGGCCGCGGCCCTTGTGCGCCGACGAGATCGTGCCGGCCGCGTAATCGCTGGCGCCGGTCGTCACCAGCGCCGGCTTGAACGGTGCCGCCTGGTTGGCCACCCAGTATGCAGCGCCTTCGTTGTAGGCACCGGTCCAGCAGGGCACCTGGACCAGCAGCTTGTCCGTGGTCAGGCGCAGTACCGACAACTGGTCCGGGGCAAAGGCGTCGCAGTCGCCCTGGCCGAGCGTGCCGCGCAGTTCGCGCAGCAGCGCGGTGCGGGCCGCCGGCGGCAGGTCCACCTCGGTGGACCCGGCCGATGCCGGCGACACCTCGGGCATGGGCAGCGCTGCCGGCACGGCATTTTCGGCCTTGCCGCCCT
>DASVVD010000528.1:0-4774 GCA_036386715.1 Pseudoduganella sp. | reverse complement strand
CTGGCCAATGCCGACCGCGACGCCAGCCCCGCCAACAGCGACATCAGCGTGACCACCTATGACAGTCGCACCGGCCTGCCGCTGCGCAATGTTGCGCCGGGCAATGTCGTCAGCGAAGTCGTCGAACGGGACCAGGCGCTGCGGCCGGTGCGCCTGCGGGTGACCGACGGCCTGCTGGTGCAGACCACCACCACGCGCTACAACTGGCGCGGCCAGCCGCTGGAGATCGACGTCGAGGCGTACTTCAACGACGCCGCCGGCAAACCCGACGCGGCGACGCGCCAGCATCGCGTGCGCAGCTACCGCTACGACGCCATGGGGCTGCTGACCAGTACCACCACTGGCGGCGTGCTGACCACCCGCATCCTGTACGACGCGGCCGGCCGGCCCACCCATCGCATCCTGCCGGACGGCAGCCAGATCGTGCTGGCCCACGACAGCGAGGGGCGCAAGCAGTCGGAGTTGCGTTATGCGGGCGCCGCCGCGGGCGACCTGCGCAACCGCATCGATTTCCAGTACGACGCAGCTGGCCGGCTGGCCCAAGTCGGCGACAGCCTGGGCGTATTGCGCCGCAACAGCTATGACGACATGGGGCGCCTGACGGCAAGCAGCAACGCCATCGATATCGCCACCCGCTACGATTACGACGAGCACGGCCTGCTGGCGGGGCGTACCGACGCCGATGGCACCGGCGATGCCGCGCAGATCCGCCTGCGCCACGATATCCTGCAGCAGACGACCTCGGTCACCGACGCCAATGGGGTCGTGACGGAACGGCGCTACGACGATTTCGGCCGCAAGGTGATGGAGGCGAATGCCGATCGCGGTGTCTCGCTGTACCGGCACGACGCTGCGGGCCGCATGGTGGCGCGCATCGACCAGACCGGCAGCACCGCACGCTACACCTATGACCATGCCAACCGCCTGGTGGCACTGGGCGTCGACACGCAGCCTGCGCTGACGCACTACCGCTATCAGGGAACGCGCCTGGCGGCGGTACTGGTCACGCGCGACGGCAAGCCGGAAAACGCACTGGAACAAACGCAGTTTACCTACGATGCGCTGGGCCAGATCACCGAGGAGCGGCGCTGGCTGGCCAGGGTGGATGCCGGGCAGGCGCAGGGCGCCACGCTGCGCACGGTTGCACTGAAGCCGGCGGCCGGGCTGAATTTCGTGACCCGCAGCAGCTACGATGGTGCCGGGCGGCTGACCGCGCAGGTGCTGCCGGACGGCCACACGCTGAGTTACCGTTACGCGCCGCAGGGCGCCAAGCTGCAGCAGGTGCTGTTCGACGACCAGCTGGTGGTCGGCGGCATCGAGCAGACCGTCATCGGCGGCATGACCGCCTACACCTTCGGCAACGGCATCCGCCAGCAGATGCGGTTTGACGGCCGTGGCAGGATGACGCAGTTGCAGGCGCAGCGCGGCACGCCGGATGCCGCGCGCTGGCTGGACCGGTTGCACGCCTGGCGGGACGACAGCAAGCCGGCCGAGCCGCTGGTGTACCGCCAGGACAACCGCTATGATCCGGCGGGCCGCCTGGTCGATCTCCGGCGTGCCCACGGCGCGGCGGGTGACATGCCTGCCGGCGCGCGCCGCGAGCAGTTCCAGTACGACGCGCTGAACCGTCTGACGGCGGTGGCAGTGGATGGCGCCGCGCCGCGGCGCTACGAGTACGACCGCGGCGGCAATCGCCTCGGCATCGACAATGGTGCCGCACCGGCGCTGCGTTATGCCTATGCCGCCGGCACCAACCGGCTGCAGGCGATATCGGCCGATATCCGCGGCGGGCCGCCGCAATCGGCCTGGCTGTATCACGCCGCGGGCATGCCGCTGGGCCAGCTGGCGGGCGGTGCGAGCGGCCTGCTCAGCCAGCGCATCACCTACAATGGCGGACGGCGACCAGTGGCGATCTATGCCGCGGATTCCCGCCCATTGGTGCGCTATGCCTACGGCAGCCTGGGCGAGCGCATGGCCAAGACCGTCTACGGCAGGGATGGCGTTGGACGGACCAGCTACAGCCTGTACCGGGACCAGCGCCTGGTAGCGGAAACCAATGCCGATGGCCGTATCACCGCCCACTATATTTATTTGTACGGCAAGCCTGTGGCCAAGGTCGATATCGTGCCCGATACCGGTACGTTCGCGCGCCTGTGGCACAAGGTCAGCGGTGCCACGGGCGCCGGTACCGTGGCACGCCTGTCGGCGATCCATACGGACCACCTGGGCGTGCCGCAAGCCATGACCGATGCCCGGCAGCGCATCGTCTGGCTGGCGCGCAGCGACGCGTTCGGCGCCGCCACCGTGCTGTACGCTGCCCAGGCCGATGGCGAGCGCGCCAGCATGCCGCTGCGCCTGCCCGGCCAGGTCTATGACGCGGAAACGGGCCTGCACCAGAATTACTGCCGCGACTACGATCCGCGCACCGGGCGCTATACGACGCCGGATCCGATGGGACTGGAAGGCGGGCTCAATCCGTATGCCTATGTGTCGTCGAATCCGCTGGCCAATATCGATCCGCTCGGCCTGTACGAAAGCGATATCCATTACTACACCACGTTCGTGCTGGCCATGGCGGCCGGGATGAGCCAGGAGGATGCCCGCATACTGGCGCTGGGCACACAGTATGTCGACGAGAACCCGTTGACGAAGCCGATGCCAAGCGGTACCAGCCCGATCTCGATGTATCAGAATGCCGAGGCACTGAAGAAATACCACTTCGTGCTGCCTGGCGGCACCAATGGCGACAACATGATGAACCCGAGCAGCGAGCAGTTGAACAACCTGGAAAACGCGGCGGCCACCGCGGCGGCGGCGGGCAACCGCAATGCATGCCTTCAACTTGCCGGCGAATTCCTGCACACGTTCGAGGACACGTTCTCGCATCGGGACTATAACAACGCCTCCTTCGACCCGGTCGTGAATATCAATGTAATACAGTGGGGACCGGCGCACCTGACGATCGAGCAGCATAACCTCGGGCTCGGCCACGGCCTGTTTGCCCACGATCCCGACTACACTTATAACCACCAGGGAAACCAGTGGGGCGAATGGACAAACGACCAAGGCGGTACGGTCAAATTATTCGTTCCGCCGCACCCCGTCGACTGGAAGGTCAACGAGACTCGCACGCTGAAGATGGAGGAAGCTGCGTTCAACAAGTTATTGGCTTACGGAGATCCTTCGAAGGCGAAAAGCTGGTCTGACATTAGCCAGTTCATGGCGGAATTCAATGCCATTAAGGAGAATGAAAGCGATACACCTAACTTTAAGGGCAAGCTGGATAAGCTGGCGGAACTATTGGACAAGCTCCATATCGAAGGTGTCGATCTGAAAGGTGCGGATGCCTTCAGCAAAGTTGAGGCAAAGGCCAACCGCGAGTCCAATCTGAAAGACCTTAAAGCAGCCGATTACACCGGCGTGATCCTGCACTGACGAGGAATGAAACCATGAATTCAAGACATCTTCTTGGCACAGCAGCGATTCTGCTGATAACAATATTACCGCGTGTTAGCGCCGAAGAAATAGGCGGCGGACAGCTGGCCTGGCTATTGCTGAGCGAAGGTATCAAGCAGCAGTTTGTTCCGCGTTTGGCGGCGAGCCGTCAGAATGCGCAACAGGCACCTGCAGTTGCTACAGCGCAGAAAGGCCCCAACGGGTGCGAAATACTTCAGTGGGATCGTAAAGCGTTCAGCGAGCCTACGATGGGTATTTTCCGCTCCGGAAAATATTGCCTGGACCAGGATTACGAGTTCGCTTGTTCGATATTTCGTCACGGCTGCGGTGGCAAGATGATCGAAATCCGCGCCAGCAATGTCGATCTCGATTTCCGTGGTCATACGCTGCGCATGTCTGGAACCCGGGGCTACACTGGCGTGTGGGGATTAGGACAGAATATCCGCGTCCATAACGGTCGTATCCAGGGCGCCGGCCTGGCCATAACACTGATGAACCGGGGCGCTTCCCCGGGGAATGGATATCCCCGCGATAAGGTCAGACCGAATGACGTCTTTACCGATACCGGCTTCGTGGTGGAACACATGCAGTTCGACGATGTCGTTAGTGCGGTAACGGTAGCCGGCAGCGGTAATCAGATCCGCGACAACGTGATCGATGCGTCGCTCGATGCCAAGGCCACGAGCGGTCCGCCTTTTGCAGTACTCAGCTATGGCCCGTCTGCGCGCATCGAGCGCAATACTCTCCGCCTGCATGACCTCACGCCGGGATCGAACGGCTATGCGATATACCTGCGTTCTGCCGATGGCACTGTCGTTGAGGGCAACACAGTACGTGTGGATGACACGCCCACCGGCACCATCGGCGTCGGGTTGGGCAACAGTAAGGACGTGTCGTTGCGGCGGAACCGGATCGATACGGAAAAATCCACCGAACTCGATGAGCGCAGCAGCCTCCAGCCGGCGAATTCGAACGGTACTGGGCGCAAGGACGAACAATAGGGCTTTGGGCAGCCCCGGCTCCGCTGCGTCCTGTTGCCTGGACCATCAAGCCCGATGCCGTGCAACAAGCGGATCAAACCCTGTCTTTTTACAGCCCAAACAAAAAAGGCCTGCAACCGAACGTTGCAAGCCTTTGATATCACAGCGAATCCTGGTGGGAAGTGCAAGTTTCGAACTTGCGACCCCTGCAGTGTGAATGCAGTGCTCTACCCCTGAGCTAACCTCCCGAAGAAGCAGTATTATAGGCACTGCCTTGCGCTGCGTCAAGCACCTGCCGGGTTACTAGGCCGCCGCCCGCCAGACGCACGTGCCCTTCA
>DASVVD010000527.1:0-2758 GCA_036386715.1 Pseudoduganella sp. | reverse complement strand
CGCCACGGCGCGCGTGCTCGACGCGCTGGGCATCGAACTGGTCGTCGCGCCCAGGGCGGGCTGCTGCGGCGCCATCCGCTATCACCTGAACGACCAGGCCGGCGGGCTCGATGACATGCGGCGCAACATCGATGCGTGGTGGCCGCTGGTGGAAGCCGGCGCCGAGGCCATTGTCATGACAGCGTCGGGTTGCGGCGTGACCGTCAAGGAATACGGGCACCTGCTGCGCCATGACGCCGCCTATGCGGAAAAGGCCGGCCGCATCTCGGCATTGACGAAGGATGTCAGCGAGATCCTGTGCGATTTCCAGGATGCGCTGGCGGAGAAGATCGCGGCGCCGGCCAATGCCGGGCAGGCGGGCAAGGTGGCGTTCCACCCGCCGTGCACCCTGCAGCACGGGCAGCAGATCCGCGGCAAGGTCGAAGGATTGCTGCGCGCGGTCGGCGTGGACGTGCGGCTGTGCGCGGACAGCCACCTGTGCTGTGGATCGGCCGGCACCTATTCGCTGCTGCAGCCGGAATTGTCCGGCCAGCTGCGCGAGCGCAAGCTGGCGGCGCTGCACGCCACCGGGGCCGACGAGATCGTGTCCGCCAATATCGGTTGCCAGAGCCACCTGCAGGGCGGCACCGGCACGCCGGTCGGGCACTGGATCGAGCTGCTCGACCGGTTGTTGCGGCAGGCACCGCAACGGCCAGCCTGAATCGGCCAACTGCGGTTCGGGATGGCGGCACGCAGCATGGCACGACAGTCGGCACACTGCAGTCAGCACGCTGCGCCGGAATCGAATTACATCGGCGTGGCCGGCAGTATCGGGCTCAGCGCAGGTGCGCTTCGATCCACTCCCTGGCCGCCTTGATCACCGGGTAATCGTTGTGGTGTACCGCCACGCGGTCCAGCTGCGCGATGGGAACCAGGTGCACGGCCTGCGTTTCCCAGCCCATGGCGGCCGGTGTGCCGCCGATACGGCGGGCGACGTAATAGCGCGTGTAGGTCAAGGTACGGCGGCAATCGGCCAGGAACGCCACGAGCTGTACCTGCAGGCCGGCCTCTTCGAACGTCTCGCGCAGCGCCGTGCAGTGCAGGGTCGCGCCCGAGTCGGCGCGACCTTTCGGAAACGTGGCGCTGTAGCCACCGAACCTGTTCGACGGCGCGACCAGCCACACGCGCCCGTCGTCCTCGACGATCACCGCGCCGGCTGCCCCGAGCATGCCTGCCGGCGGGACGAACGGCGGTTCTTCCAGGGGCGAGCGGTCGGCCAGGGCCGCCCACCCGGCCGGCGTGTCCGGTACCGCGGCCCAGGGTGCCAGGGGAATGCCGTTGACGGAGTCGGGGAGGGCCCCACCAGGCACGACCGTGGCAAGCCGGGCCGGGTCGTGCCACGAAGCGGGCGCCGTCGGCATCGAGGGAATGCGGATGACGACGGGATTGCCGTCGTCGTCGGGGCAGGGGTGGTAGTGGGGCATCGGGCGGCGCTCGGTTAGATTGACGGTGGCTGGTCTGCGGAAGGGATACTAGCAAAAAAAACTGATGCAAAGAAAATCGCAAAGGCAGTGTGCAGATAACGATTGCTGCACTCCGCTTGCTCTCTTCAGCTATTGCGCGGGCTGTGACCGGACTGTCCAGCTCCGGGAAACTCTTCTACAGGATGGTGTCCGACAGCGCTTCTTCGCCGGTCAGCAAAGTCGAGACCTCACACATTTCGAGATCGCTTGCCGAATCCCCTGCAAACAAGGCTGTAATTGCCGGATCCATTTTTTCCAGGACGCCTTTTCGCACCCAGGCACTGGATTCGACCTGCAACGCTTGTGTATAAGCCCACCGGGCAATTGGTGTGGCAAGTTGGTCATCCGTCAGGAAGCCCGCAATCCGGGCCTCTTCCCTGAGTCCTGCACCAAAACGCATATTGCGCTCCAGCCAGCGCTCCAGGTGCATTGACGCCGCCAGCAGGTCGCGCTTGTCGCCGTTGCAGCTCGCATGCGCCAGCACGAAGTTCAGTGCGTTATCGCGAGGGTAACGGGACCATGGAATGAAGTGGTCGACGGCGCTTTTGTCACTTAGCCGCTCACGGCAGAAGAAGCACTTGTGGTCCTGGATCGCCGATAGTGGAAGGACCAGGGCGCCCAGGGCAGCACGCCTGGTGCCGAACATGAACGTTTCCAGGTCAGTTGTCTTGCCCAGTGCCGTGGCATTGCGCTGATTGCCGCGCACGTGATTCAGCCACCCCGCGCGTACGAGTTGCTGGATGAACCCCTGATAACTGCGCAGGTTGCAGGCCACGCCGGCATGCAGACGAAGCGATGTGCCCGTTTCGGCAGCGTTGAAAAGAAATGCATCGCACCTTCCGTCGACATTCTGCAGATACTTGACCGGCATGTCGCGGACAGTGCGCGCAATCGCCGTGATGGTGCGTTGCCAAAGCGGGTGTTCCCGCGCGAGCGCCCAGGTCGGTGCCACTTCGCGCAGCGCGACGAGGCAACCCACGATCGCAGCCTGCTTGCCAATGTTCTGGGACAGGATGATCGCATCACCCGACGTGGTTACCGCAGCGAACGGTGCCGACTGCGGCCAGTAGTACAAGGCGAATTTCTCGGCGATTTTCGCAACGGCACATCGAGCGGCGCCCCGGAGTCATCGCCCAGTTCCACCGACAGTTCAGCAAGTGCCATCAGCAGCGCGTACTTGTAGGTCGCGGTAAAGTCGCCATCGCTGAGCAGATGCTGCAACGACCGCAGGAACTTGATCTGTTCCGCAGGCGTCG
>DASVVD010000526.1:0-10274 GCA_036386715.1 Pseudoduganella sp. | reverse complement strand
TACCAGCAGGCGCTGGCAAACGATGCCACGTATGCCAGCGCGCGCAATACGCTGACGGCTGGCCAGGAGCGGATCACCCAGGGGCGTTCCCAGTTGCTGCCGGCAGTTTCGCTGCAGGGCAGCCACACGCGTTTCTACGGTACGAACACACCGCCGGTCGGGGCGAAGGTGGACAATGATAATCACCAGAATATCTACACGCTGGCGTTGTCGCAGCCGCTGTTCGATTACGCTGCCTGGCAGTCGTACGAACAGAGCAAGCTGTCGCAGGCGCAGGCCGAAGTGCAGTTCGCGCAGGCCCGGCAGGACCTGATCGTGCGCGTGTCGCAGGCCTATTTCGATGTGCTGACGGCGCAGGACAACCTCGCCTCGATCCAGGCACAGAAGTCCGCCACCACGGAGCAGCTGGCATCGGCCAAGCGCAACTTCGAAGTCGGCACGCAGACCATCACCGACACCCACGAGGCGCAGGCCGCCTACGACCTGGTGGTGGCGCAGGAATTCGCCGCCATCAATGCGCTGGAAGTGGCGCGCACAGCGCTGCAGCAGATCATCGGCACCGCGCCGGCATCGCTGGCCACGCTGCGCGCCGGCGTGACGATCGCGCCGCCGGAGCCAGCCAGCATCGAACCCTGGATCTCGGCCGCCGAGGCGGACAACTTCAACGTGGCGCTGCAGCGGCTGAACGTGGAAATCGCCAAGCGTGAAATTGCCCGCAGCCGCGCCGGCCACCTGCCGACCGTGGACTTCACCGCCAACTCGAACCGCAACAGCCAGCCCGCGCAGGGCATTACCCGCGGCACGACGGTCGGCGTGACATGGACGGTGCCGATCTTCAACGGTTTCGCCGTGACCAGCAAGGTGCGCGAAACCATTGCGCTGGAAGAGCGTTCCCGCAACGACCTGGAAGCCAACCGGCGTGCCGCCGCGCAAAGCGCCCGCCAGGCTTTCCTGGGCGTCAACAGCGGGCTGGCGCAGGTGAAGGCGCTGCAGGCGGCGGAAGTGTCGAGCCAGTCCGCGCTGGAATCGAACAAGCTGGGCTACCAGGTGGGCGTGCGGATCAACATCGACGTGCTGAACGCGCAGCGCCAGCTGTACGCCACGCAGCGCGACCTGGCGAGAGCCCGCTATGACACGATCATGAACGGCCTGCGGCTGAAGGCAGCTGCCGGCACGCTGAAGGATGACGACCTGGCGCCGGTGAATGGCCTGTTGACGAACTGAGCCGTTGGGGATGCTGGGGATGTTGGGGATACTGGGGCGTTGGGGTCTGTCCCCGGTAAGTGACGGCATTTCCGACAGGTCGCCGACGTCATGAGGGGACTGACCCCGGTTTTTTGCTGGCGTCATTGAAACGCTGGCAAAAAACCGGGGTCAGGCCCCTAACAGTTTTACTGGCAAGCGCTGCTGGCAGCACTTACCGGGGACAGACCCCAGGCCAGCACTTACCGGGGACAGACCCCAGGCCGGCACTTGCTCCTTCTAGCGCAGCCCGCCGCCTGCGGCATCGAACGAGCGCTCGATCAGTTCGATCTTGTAGCCGTCCGGGTCGGTCACGAAGGCGATCACGGTGCTGCCGCCCTTGACGGGACCCGGTTCGCGCGTGACGTTGCCGCCGTTGGCCTTGACGGCCTCGCAGGCTTCCACGATGTTCTCGGAAGAGATCGCGATATGGCCGTAGGCATTGCCCAGGTCGTAGCTGTCGGTGCCGTAGTTATACGTCAGCTCCAGTTCAGCGTGGTCCGGGTTGCTGCCGTAGCCCACGAAGGCGAGCGTGTACTTGTACTCGGGGTTGTCGCTGGTGCGCAGCAGTTTCATGCCGAGCACGTTGGTATAGAAGTCGATGGAGCGCTGCAGGTCACCGACCCGCAGCATGGTGTGCAGGATGCGCATTGCCGTTGTCTTTCATTGTCGCCAAAAGTGCGATTGTAGGGGTTTTCGCGGTTTTTTGCCGCAAGCGCGCCCTTACTTTCCTGCCGGCGCCACGCGCCAGATCGTGTTGCCCACGTCGTCCGCTACCAGCAGCGCGCCATCCTTCGCCACCGCCACGCCGACCGGACGGCCCTTGGCATGCTCTTCCTTGTCGAGGAAGCCCGTGAGGATATCCTGCGGCGGGCCGGAAGGCTTGCCGTCCGCGAACGGCACGAACACCACCTTGTAGCCGCTGTACGGCTTGCGGTTCCACGAGCCATGCTGGCCGATGAATGCGCCGCCCTGGTAGCTGGCCGGGAACAGCTTGCCGCTATAAAACTCCAGGCCCAGCGATGCCGTGTGTGCGCCCAGCGCATAGTCGGGCACGACGGCCTTGGCGACCAGGTCGGGCCGCTGCTTCTCCACGCGCGCGTCGACGTGCTGGCCGAACCAGCTGTACGGCCAGCCGTAGAAGCCGCCGTCCTTCACCGAGGTCATGTAGTCCGGCACCAGGTCGTTGCCCAGCTCGTCGCGTTCGTTGACCACGGTCCACAGCGTCCTGGTCGTCGGTTCCCACGCCATGCCGTTCGGGTTGCGCAGGCCGGTGGCATACAGCCGCGATTTGCCGGTGGCACGCTCGAGCTGCCAGATGGCGGCGCGGCCTTCTTCCTTCTCGATGCCGTTTTCGGCCACGTTCGAGTTCGAGCCCACGGTCATGTACAGGAACTTGCCATCCGGGCTGGCCGTGATGTTCTTGGTCCAGTGATGGTTGATCGGGCCGGCCGGCAGGCTCATCACCTGGACGCCCGATGCCGTGATGGCCGTCTTGCCTTCCTCATACGGGAAACGCACCACGGCATCCGAGTTTGCCACGTAGAAATCCTTGTCGACCAGCACCATGCCGAACGGCGAACTCAGGTTCTTCAGGAACACGCTGCGGCTTTGCGCCGCGCCGTTCGCATCCACGCCGCGCAGCAGCGTGATGCGGTTCGCCGATGGCGACACGGCGCCCGCCTTCTTCTGCATGATCTTCATGATCGCCCCCCTGACGCCCTTGCTGTCTTCGGGCTTCGGCGGCGCATTCGTTTCGGCCACCAGCACGTCGCCGTTCGGCAGCACGGTGAGCCAGCGCGGATGGTCGAGATCGCGGGCATAGGCGGTGACCGTGAAACCGGCAGCGGCAACGGGTTTTTCCTCGCCTTTCCACACGTCGGTGGAGGCCACGTTCACAGTCGGGATCAGCGATTTTTCCGGCGCCGGCAAATTGGGAGCGGGGCCCCAGCCGGCCGGAAATGACGTCAATGCGGAGGTCGATGCGGAAGTTGATGCGGGAGGCGAAGCCGGGGTCTGGGCCAGCACGCCGCCAGTGGCCAGCAGCGCGCCGAGGGCGAGGATGGATTTCATGATTGGTCCTGTTGGCCTTGAATGAGCGTAAACACGAAAAAAAATTCCCGGAAACAAGCCGGGAAAGTAGGGGAGTCAGACGCGCCTGGAATCAGTCGCGCTTGATGACCGGAAGCGGATCCGCTTCTGCCGTTTCGCCGGCTGGTGGCGGCTTCTGGATGCCCGCCTCGCGCATGTGCAGGTCGGTATCGACCAGGCCCGCGTCGATGTCGCGCCCGGCCTGCTCGATGCGGCTGCGTTCCGGCTGGTGGCGGGTGCCCTCGGGCGACTCGTCGCGCTCGTGCGGCAGCCGCTTGCCGGCCGTGTCGTCGATATGTACTTCGGTATTGACCTGGCGGTCCTTGGTGTTCGGCTCTCTCGATTCACCCATGATGCACCTCCATTGCTTGACTGAATCTCATCTTATCGGTTACTTCCAATCAAGGTCGCTCGCTTGAAGTGTTGCATTATGATCATCTATAGGGTGCATTTTTGGCAAGGAATCGTTAGCATGGAAGATTGTCCCCGCCACCGAAAGCCAGCGTTTGAAACCCCACCCCCATCCCGCAGCGGACAATGCAGCGAACCATGCAGCCGGTCAGCACGACGTGCCGGCAAACTGCCGGAACTGCGGCAGCGCCGTTGCCGATCACTATTGCGCGCATTGCGGCCAGGAGACGCGGCTGCACATGCCGAGTTTCACGGAATTCGCACATGAATTCATCACCCATTACGTGGCACTGGAAGGCAAGTTGTGGGGCACGTTCGCACGCCTGCTGTTCAGGCCCGGCGCGCTGACGAACGAATACCTGGCCGGGCGGCGGCGCCGTTACGTGGAGCCCCTGCGGCTGTACCTGACGCTGTCGATCCTGTTCTTCGCGCTGATCAGGCTATCCGGCGTCAGCATGTTCGACATGACGGTCGATGCCGGGCCCGCCGTGGTGGCTGGCGCACCGGCCGGGCACGGCGCCACAAAGGCCAGCGTCGAGGACAGCGAAGACGGGTTGCGGATCAGGGCCGACCTGCTGCCGCAACTGAAAGGCTGGCCGGCGGTGCACCACGCGGTCGAGCGTTTCGATGCGTTGGCGCTCCCGGAAAAGGGCCGGGTCCTGTCGGACAGCTTCTTCCGTTACGCGCCTTATGCGATGTTCTGCCTGATGCCCATGTTTGCGCTGTACCTGAAGGGGCTCTACCTGGGTACCGGGCGCCGCTATGGCGAACACCTGCTGTTCGCGCTGCACGCCAATGCCTTTGCTTTCGTGATGTTTACCGCGTTCGCGCTGATGCCCGAGGGCTTCTTCAAGTTCCTGCTGTTCTGCTGGCTGCTCGGTTACCTGCCGTGGGCGATGCACCGCGTCTACCGCAAAAGCCGGTGGGGCACCGCATGGCGCTGGGTGGCGCTGATGGTGCTGCATGCGCTGTCGCTGGCAGTGGCCATCCTGGCGGCCATGGGCATCGGCATCGCGCTGGCCCATTAGTCCCCGCGCCCTTGTCTTGCACAACTGACCAGCGGGCCTTATACTGGTTAAACATACAGTAATCGTGGGCGCATCCCGGGTATGAACGGGCGTGCTGCATGGCGAAACGGCACCGAAATGAGGTACCCTTCGCCATGCACGCCTCGTGCAGCCATCTGTCCGTCGAAAGCTCCTTATGCCCGCCATCCCTGCCATGTACAACACGATCGCGCTGGTCGTCCGGCCCAATACGGCCGGTATCGAAGATTCCGTGCGCGACGTCCTTGCTTTCCTGCGCGAGGGCGGCTACAGCGTCGTGTTTGAAACGGATACGGCGGCCCACCTGAACATGCCCGAGATTCCCGCGATGAGCGCGCAGGGCATCGGCGAGAAATGCGACTGCGCGATCGTGATGGGCGGCGACGGCACCATGCTGGGCATTGCCCGCCAGCTGGCGCCGTTCGATGTGCCGCTGATCGGCATCAACCAGGGGCGGCTGGGCTTCATGACCGACCTGCCGCTGGAGAACATGCTGCCCGTGCTGGGCCGTATCCTGTCCGGCACGCACAAGCTCGAACGCCGCACGCTGCTCGAAGGGCGCGTGCTGCGTAATGGCAAGCCCATCCACGTCGGGCTGGCCGTGAACGACGTGGTGGTGGCGCGCGGGGCCGGCAGCGGCATGGTGGAACTGCGCGTCGATGTCGACGATCACTTCATGTACAACCAGCGTTCCGATGGCCTGATCGTTTCCACGCCCACCGGGTCCACAGCCTATGCGCTGTCGGCCGGCGGGCCGCTGCTGCATCCCACGCTGGGCGGTAGCGTGCTGGTGCCGATCGCGCCGCACGCGCTGTCGAACCGGCCGATCGTGCTGCCCGATTCGAGCGAGATCGTCATCGAGATCAACCGCGGGCGCGACATCACGGTAAATTTCGACATGCAAACTTTTGCCAGCCTGATGCCGCAGGACCGCATCCACATCCGGCGCTCGCCGCACGCGATCACCTTTCTGCATCCGGAAGGCTGGAGCTACTACAACACGCTGCGCGAAAAACTGCACTGGAACGAGTACCCGTCCACGGACGGGAAGATCTGATCCGTGAATCAAATATAGAAGGCCTTTACTGCAACTATGCTGCGTACACTGTCCATCCGCGATTTCGTCATTGTCGATTCCATCGAACTGGAATTTTCCGCCGGCTTCACGGTGTTTACGGGCGAGACCGGCGCCGGCAAGTCGATCCTGATCGATGCGCTCACGCTGGCGTTGGGCGGGCGGGGCGACGCGAGCGTGGTGCGCGAAGGCGCGGCCAAGGCCGACATCACCGCCGATTTCGCCCTGTCCGCGGCGGCGCGGCACTGGCTCGATGCCAACGAATTCACTGCCGACGACGGCGGCGCGCTGCTGCGCCGTGTGATCGACAACGCCGGCCGCTCCAAGGCCTATATCAACGGCATCGCCGCCACCGCGAGCCAGCTGCGCGAACTGGGCGACCTGCTGGTGGACATCCACGGCCAGCATGCGCACCAGTCGCTGCTCAAGGCCGAGGCGCAGCGCGAACTGCTCGACAGCCAGGCCGGCGCGAACGGCAAGGACGTGGCCATCGCCTACAAGGCGTGGCGCGCGCTGGCCAGGCAGTTGCAGGAATTCGAGACCAACGCGGCCAACGTGCTGCTCGAACGCGAGCGCATCGAATGGCAGGTGGGCGAGCTCGACAAACTGGCGCCGAAGCCGGGCGAATGGGCCGAGATCGGCAACGAGCACAGCCGACTGTCGCATGCGGCCAGCCTGCTCGAAGGCGCGCAGGAAGCACTGTCGGTGATTTCCGAATCGGACGAGCAGCCGATCGTGTCGCAGCTGTCGTCGCTGAACCAGAAGCTGGCCAAGCTGGTGTCGGTCGATGCCGAACTGCAGCCGGTCGTCGACCTGATCGAATCGGCCCGCATCCAGCTGCAGGAATCGGCCTATGCGCTGAACACCTACCTGGACCGGGTGGAGCTGGACCCGGAGCGCCTGCGCGAAGTCGATGCGCGCATGGAGGCCTTGCATTCGTCGGCCCGCAAGTACCGGGTCGATCCGGACGAACTGCCGGCCGAACATGCCCGCCTGATCGCCCAGCTGGCCCAGCTGGCCGATGCCACCGACATCGAAGGCCTGCGCAAGCAGGAGGCGAAACTGAAGGACGATTACCTGGCGGTGGCGCGGCGGCTGTCTGCCACGCGCGCCACCGCTGCGCGCACGCTGGGCGAAGCGGTCACGAAGGCGATGCAGGACCTGAACATGACGGGCGGCCGCTTCGAAGTGGCGCTGCATCCTTGCGAGCCGTCGGCCAAGGGGCTCGAACTGGTCGAGTTCATGGTGGCCGGCCATGCCGGCGTGGCGCCGCGGCCGCTGGCCAAGGTAGCCTCCGGCGGCGAACTGGCGCGGATCTCGCTGGCGATCTCGGTGATCACGTCGAACGCCACCACGGTGCCGACGCTGATCTTCGACGAGGTCGACAGCGGCATCGGCGGCGGCGTCGCCGAAGTGGTGGGCCGCTTGCTGAAGCGGCTCGGCCAGGAGCGCCAGGTGCTGTGCGTGACCCACCTGCCGCAGGTGGCCAGCCAGGGCAACAGCCACTTCCAGGTGGCGAAGAGCACGCTGGAAAACGGCAAGACCGCCTCGCGCATCGAGGTGCTGGACGCCAAGGCCCGCGTCGAGGAAGTCGCCCGCATGCTGGGTGGCCTCGAAATCACCGCCACCACCCGCAAGCACGCCCGCGAGCTGCTGGCTTCCTGATTCACCGTTCGAGTTTCGTTAAAGCTCGGCCCGTGTGGACACTAGCTGGACTGTAAGCGCACGCGTGAGCCAGAGCGGCGCGGCGGCGGGCCGCATATAATCAGCGTCTACCCCCGATGATGACAAAGATTCCATGGCCTTCGCGAAAGAACCTCCCCACCAGCACGGTGCCGTCAGCGGCAGCGCCGTCGTGCTGGTCAACCTCGGCACGCCCGATGCGCCCACGCGGGGCGCGGTACGCCGTTACCTGAAGCAGTTTTTATCCGACCCGCGCGTGGTCGAAATTCCCCGGATCGTCTGGTGGTGCATCCTGCATGGCGCCATTTTGCCGTTCCGCTCCGGCCAGTCGGCCAAGAAATATGCATCGATCTGGACCGAAGAGGGCTCGCCGCTGCGCATCCACACGCAGAACCAGGCAATGCTGCTGCATGAAGCGCTGCAGGCACGCGGCCACCAGGATGTGACGGTGGCGATGGCCATGCGCTATGGCACCCCGGCGCTGCCGGATGTACTGGCGCGCCTGAAGGCCGACGGCTGCGACCGCATCGTGGTGCTGCCCGCCTATCCGCAATACTCCGGCACCACCACCGGCTCGATCTGGGATGCTGTGTTCGGGCACTACCGCAAGATCCGCAATATTCCGGAGCTGCGGCTGGTCAAGAACTACCATGACCACGACATGTACATCGAGGCGCTGCGCCAGAATGTGCTGGCGCACTGGGAGCAGCATGGCCGCGCCAAGAAGCTGGTGATGAGTTTCCATGGCGTGCCCAAGCGCACGCTGATGCTGGGCGACCCGTACCACTGCGAATGCCACAAGACGGCGCGCCTGCTGGCCACGGCGCTGAAACTGCGCCCCGACGACTACATCGTCACGTTCCAGTCGCGTTTCGGCAAGGCCGAATGGCTGCAGCCCTACACTGCGCCCACGGTGCAGAAGCTGGCGCAGGAAGGCGTGCGCAGCATCGACGTCATCTGCCCGGGTTTCACCAGCGACTGCCTGGAAACGCTGGAGGAAATCGCCATGGAGGTGCGCCACGATTTCCTTGCCGCCGGCGGCAAGGAGTTCCATTACATCCCCTGCCTGAACGAGAGTCCGGCGTGGATTGCCGGGCTGGCCGAGATCGCCGAGCAGCACATGATCGGCTGGCCGGCCATGGTTTCGCCGTCGCAACGCGCGATGCGCCAGCAGGATGCCGCCATCGGCCGCGAGCGCGCCCTGGCCATGGGCGCCACCGAATAATCCTTCACCCGGCTCCGCTGGCGCGGCGATCGCGCAACATTACGACAACATTCGCCGGCCGCACACGTTGTTAGCACTTGCGGGGGAGGAGTGCCAGCCTGTTAAAATAGCAGGTCGGCCGGCCTCGCCGGCCATGATTTGTCCGCCGTTTGTCAAGCGCCGTCCGAACATTAAGCAGGCGAACGCACTTGAAAAGGTCGCAGCCAGCCCCAGATTCGGCCAGTGCAGTCAGGGCAATGTCAAACAAACACGATTTGTAGGAGTCAAACGATGCAAGACCAGGAAAACCAGGCCACCCCGAATCCCGAGGAAGCGCAATCGGCGAACCAGACGCAGCAGGCTCCACAGCAGGCATCACAGCCAGACCTGCAGCAAAATGCGCCGTTCGAGTCCGCCGCCAGCCCGAGCCTGGTAGAGCAGTTGTCCGCCACCGAAGCCAAGCTGGCCGAGATGCATGACGCCTTCATGCGTGCCAAGGCGGAAGCCGACAATATCCGCCGCCGCGCGCAGGAAGACGTGTCGAAGGCTCACAAGTTTGCCGTGGAAAGCTTTGCCGAAGCACTGCTGCCGGTGAAGGACAGCCTGGAGATGTCGCTGAAGGTGGAAACGCCGTCGATCGATTCGCTGAAGGAAGGCGTGGAAATGACGCTCAAGCAGCTGAACTCGGCATTCGAGCGCAACCGGCTGCTGGAAGTGGTCCCGGCCGCCGGCGACAAGCTCGATCCGAACCGCCACCAGGCGGTGGCCATGGTACCGGCCGAGCAGGAAGCCAACACGGTCGTGGCCGTGCTGCAAAAGGGTTACACGATCGCCGATCGCCTGCTGCGCCCGGCCATTGTGACGGCTGCCCAGCCGAAATGATCGCAAGCACTTGAAAAGCAAAGCCTTTTCCCGCATATAAGAAGCATTCAGAAACTAATCAGTTACGAGGAAGAACAAACATGGGCAAAATGATCGGTATCGACCTGGGCACGACCAACTCTTGCGTCGCCATCATGGAAAATGGCAAGCCGAAGGTCATCGAAAACGCCGAAGGTGCGCGTACCACGCCTTCCATTATTGCTTACCAGGAAGATGGCGAGATCCTGGTCGGTGCACCGGCCAAGCGCCAGGCTGTCACCAACCCGAAGAACACGCTGTTCGCGGTAAAGCGCCTGATCGGCCGTAAATACGAAGAAAAAGAAGTCCAGAAGGACATCGCGCTGATGCCTTACCAGATCGCGAAAGCCGACAACGGCGACGCATGGATCGGCGTGCGCGACAAGAAACTGGCACCACCGCAGATTTCCGCCGAAGTGCTGCGCAAGATGAAGAAGACCGCCGAGGACTACCTGGGCGAAGAAGTCACCGAAGCCGTGATCACCGTGCCGGCCTACTTCAACGACTCGCAGCGCCAGGCCACCAAGGATGCCGGCCGCATTGCCGGCCTGGACGTCAAGCGCATCATCAACGAGCCGACCGCGGCCGCGCTGGCTTTCGGCCTGGACAAGACCGACAAGGG
>DASVVD010000525.1:0-1907 GCA_036386715.1 Pseudoduganella sp. | reverse complement strand
GTACCAGTTCTCGAACTCCGGCAGGTAGTGCCGGAACAGCGACTGGCAGACGTAGGTCGTGTAGGCGCCGATCATCAGCAGTTCGCCGTGCGCCATGTTGATAATGCCCATCAGGCCGAACGTGATCGCCAGGCCCAGCGCGGCCAGCAGCAGCACGCTGCCCAGCGACAGGCCGTAGAACAGGTTGCCGACGATTTCGGCGCGCGATGCGCGGCTGTCGATCGCGTTGAGCGTGTTGGCGACGGCCAGGCGCAGCTCGCCGTCCGGCTCAGCGTGGCTGCCGTCGGCGTTCTTTTCCAGCATCGCCTGCAGTTGCGGGCGCAGCGACGCCGTGCCGGTATCGGCCAGTGCGATCACCGCGGCCTTGCGCACTGCGGCATCGGTCGAACCCAGGTTGGCCACCGCCTTGGCCGATTGCAGCGTGGCCTTGATGTCGGGATCTTTTTCGACGGCCAGTGCCCTGGCGACCAGCGGCAATTGTTCCGGCGTTACGCCACTCTGAAGCAATGCCTGGGCGGCGGCCCGGCGCGTTGCCACATCCGGCGACAGCAGGGCCATGCCGGACAGGGCGCCGTCCACCGCGCCGCGCAGGCGGTTGTTGACGACCACGCCATCGATGCCTTCCGGCAGGGGGCCGGTGGCGCCGGTCGCCGGGTTCCACGCGCTGTCGTCGGTGACCACCACGATGTCGCCCTGCGGCGTGGCGTACAGGCTGTCGTCCTTCAATGCCATCAGCACCTTGCGGGCATCATCATTGGCCAGCGCGGCGATGCGGACGACGGCGGCGATGCGTGCATCGGCGTCGTCGCCCGCCAGGGGTTTCAGGAGCGCGGGATCGATGGCTGCATGGGCCGACAGGGCCGTAAAGCCCAGCACCAGCAGTGCCGCGAGAGTTCGGAGGAAGTGCGCCATGTGGGGTCCCGTCAGTAGGCTGCGGGCCAGGCCCGCAGCCGTTGGTATTGCAGCGTGGTATTACAGCTTGGCATGCAGCGTGTGACTACAGCTTCTGCTTGCCCTCGTTGCCCTGGATGAACGGGCTCCATGGCTGGGCGCGCACCGGCTCCTTGGTCTTCCACACCACCGCGAACTGGCCATCGCTCTTGATCTCGCCGATCATCACCGGCTTGTGCAGGTGATGGTTGGTGTCATCCATCGTCAGCGTGTAGCCGGACGGCGCCTTGAAGGTCTGGCCGGCCATCGCCGCGATCACCTTGTCGGTATCGGTGGACTTGGCCTTCTCCACCGCCTGTGCCCACATGTTGATGCCCACATAGGTCGCTTCCATCGGGTCGTTGGTCACCGCGCTGGCGGCGTTCGGCAGCTTCTTCGCCGTCGCGTAGGCCTTCCACTTCTTCACGAAGGCGGCATTGGACGGATTCTTCACCGATTCGAAGTAGTTCCATGCGGCCAGGTGGCCCAGCAGCGGCTTGGTGTCCACGCCGCGCAGCTCTTCTTCGCCGACCGAGAACGCCACGACCGGCACGTCGGTCGCCTTCAGGCCGGCATTGCCCAGCTCCTTGTAGAACGGCACGTTGGAGTCGCCGTTGATCGTGGAGATCACGGCCGTCTTGCCGCCGGCGGAGAATTTCTTGATATTGGCGACGATGGTCTGGTAATCGGCATGGCCGAACGGCGTGTAGACTTCCTGGATCTCGCTGTCCTTCACGCCCTTGCTCTTGAGGAAGGCGCGCAGGATCTTGTTGGTGGTGCGCGGGTACACGTAGTCGGTGCCGAGCAGCACGAAGCGCTTCGCGCCGCCGCCGTCCTTGCTCATCAGGTATTCCACGGCCGGAATGGCCTGCTGGTTCGGCGCCGCGCCCGTGTAGAACACGTTCTTCTCCAGTTCCTCGCCCTCGTACTGCACAGGGTAGAACAGCAGGCTGTTGGTTTCCTTGAACACCGGCAGC
>DASVVD010000524.1:0-1517 GCA_036386715.1 Pseudoduganella sp. | reverse complement strand
ATCGCTCGAGCAACGCGAGCCGGAGCCGTTCGTGGGCCGCCCGGACCTGCGCATGCCGGCACCGCCGAATTCCGTTTGCGTGTTTGCCGCCGCCGGTTTCGGCTTTGCCGCCCAGCGCCTGGTCGCGCTGGCCTACACCCGCAACGTGGTGCAGTACTGGGACTCGCCCGGCAACCGCTGGCACGTGTTCACGGCCGATGACGGCGCGGCAGACCTGCATTTCAGCGCGTCGGCCTATGCCTGGCTGCCGCCGGCCGATCTGTCGCGCCGGGGTGAGTTCGGCATCGTGCCGGCCGCGCAGGGCCTGTTCCGGCTGGTCCTCAATCCGCTGGCTGAAAGCTGGCGCACCGAACCCGTCTTCCAGGCACCGCTGGCCGCCAGCCCTGGCGCTATCGGCCGGCGCATGGCGTGCCCGTTCGTGGCGCCCACCGGCGTGCACCTGTGGACCGCCGGCCTCGACGGTGCCGATCCGGAGGTGCTGGAAATCGTGTCCGCCGCTGCCGCAATGGCGACAGCGACAGCGACACCGGTGCCGGTAGTGGTACCGGCGTCGGGCTGGTCGGCCCCGTTCAGCTATGACGGCCGCCTGCACTGGCTGCACGACGAAGGCCAGCTGCTGTGGCGCCCCGGCCAGCCGCCGCGCTGGCTGCCCTGGCCGTTCCCGTGGTCGCCGCGCCTGCAGTTCGGCGGCCCGGTGCGCAGCCGCGACGGCCGCCTGTGGCTGATCGGCAACGACGGCGCCGGGTATTCGTTCCGCGCGCTGGGCGACGAGCCCGGCATTGGCATGCCGCAGGTGGAGCCGATCGACGGCGCGCGGCTGGGCTTCGGCACGCTGCTGTTCCGCCGCGGCCACCAGGTCAAGGACGATCCCTGGTCGGACGAGGACGTGGAGGACCAGGCGCGCGGCGATGCGCTCGTGCTGCCGCTGCTGGAATCGCTGTCCGCCACGCGCGACCAGCCGTGTGGCCTGGTGCTGCGCTTTGCCGGCTTCACGGGCCGCGCCGAGGCCGCGCTGGCGGGCGAGGTGCTGCCGCGCACCTTCGTCGAATGGATCGGCCGCCAGAATGTGATCCTCGATGAAATCGCCAGGCTGAAGAACCCCGGCGACTGCGTGCCGTTCGTGTTCGGCGGCACGCTGTGGCTGCATCACCCCACGTGGAACGAGATCCGCGGCTGGCGCCTGGAGGTGCCTGCGTGACGCGCTGGCTGCGGGTGTCATTGCCTGTCCTTGCACTGTGCGGCGGCCTTGCCACCACCGCCGCGCAGGGGGCATCGCACGTCTTCCTGGTGCAGAACTCGGGCTGGATGGAGCCGTTCTATACCGATCCGGCATCGCCCTACAAGGCGCTGGTGACGGAGGTGGTGCAGGCCGCGATGGCGCCCGGCGACGCGCTGGTGCTGGCATCATTCAACCAGGGCCTGCCCGGCGCGCCGTCGCCGCATGCGCTGCTGGCCCAGAACGGCAAGCCAGAGCGCGACAGGCTGCGCCAGGTGCTGTCGCCGCTGCAGGTGGGCCG
>DASVVD010000523.1:0-2144 GCA_036386715.1 Pseudoduganella sp. | reverse complement strand
CGGCCTGCCTGCCAGGGCCCTCGGCGCGGCGCGCGACGAAGGCCGCTTCGAAGGCGAAGGCTGGCGCGTGCGCAACGATGGCACCCGCTTCTGGGCCAGCGTGGTGATCGACCCGATCCGCAACGGCGAGGGCGTGCTGGTCGGCTTTGCCAAGATCACGCGCGATATCACCGATCGCCGCGCCGCCCAGGAGGCGCTGCGCCAGAGCGAACAGCATTTCCGCCTGCTGGTACAGGGCGTGACCGATTACGCGATCTACATGCTGTCGCCGCAAGGCGAGATCACCAACTGGAACGTGGGCGCGCAGCGCATCAAGGGGTATGCGCAGGAAGAAGTGCTGGGCAGCCATTTCCGCCGCTTCTTCACCGACGAGGATCGTGCCGCCGGCACGCCGGAACGTGCGCTGGAAACCGCCGCGCGCGAAGGGCGCTTCGAAAGCGAAGGCTGGCGCATGCGCCGTGACGGCACGCGTTTCTTCGCCCACGCCGTGATCGACGCGATCTACAACGAGCAGGGCACGCTGATCGGCTACGCCAAGATCACGCGCGACGTGACCGAGCAGCGTGCTACGGCCGAGTCGCTCGAGCAGACCCGCAACGCCCTGTTCCAGGCACAGAAGATGGAAGCCATCGGCCAGCTCACCGGTGGCGTGGCGCACGACTTCAACAACCTGCTGGCGGTGCTGTCTTCCGGTGTCGACATCCTGCACGCGCAGCAACCCGGCGCCGCGACATTGCGCGTGCTCGACAGCATGCGCCGCGCCATCGACCGCGGCGCGCTGCTCACGCAGCAGCTGCTGTCGTTCGCGCGCCAGCAGCCGCTGTCCGCGGCCATGCACCAGGCCAATGCGCTGATCGGCAGCTTCGAGCAGGTGCTGCGCCGCGCCAGCGGGCCGCAGGTATCGTTCGTGTTCGACCTGGCACCGCGGCTGGCCAGCATCGTCGTCGACGAAGCCCGCTTCGAGGCCACGCTGCTCAATCTCGTCGTCAACGCGCGCGACGCGATGCCGGGCGGCGGCACGCTCGCGCTGGAAACCCGCAACGTGCGGCTGGGCGAACACGAGGTGGGCACGCTGCCGGCCGGCGAGTATGTGCGCGTGACGGTGCGCGACACCGGCACCGGCATGACGCCGGAAGTGGTGATGCGTGCGTTCGAGCCGTTTTTCACCACCAAGCCGGTCGGCAAGGGCACCGGCCTGGGCCTGTCGCAGGTCTATGGTTTCATCACGCAGTCGGGCGGCGACGTGCAGATCCGCACCGAGCTCGGCAAGGGAACCGCGATCAGCGTGTTCCTGCCGGCGCAGCAGGGCGGCGTCGAAGAACTCCCGGAAGCGAAGGCCCATGCCGAGCGCGTGCTGGTCGTGGAGGACGACCAGCTCGTGATGGCGGTGGCCTGCGACCTGTTTGAAACGATGGGCTACGAGGTGCTGAGCGCACCCGACGGCGTGGCCGCGCTGCGCCTGCTCGAACAGCACGGCACGGTCGACACAGGCGTGGACGTGCTGTTCACCGACCTGATGATGCCGAACGGGGTAACGGGGCTCGAGCTGGCGCGCACCGTGCGCGAACGCTGGCCGGGGATCAAGATCATCATTGCTTCGGGCTATCCGCAGCAGGACGAATCCGCGGACCTGCAGGATTTCGCTTTCGTCGGCAAGCCCTACCGGCTGGCCGACCTGGCGCGGCACCTGCGCGCCGCGGGTTGATCGTGCAGTTGATCGTCTAGTTGATCGCGTAGTTGATCGCGTAGTTGATCGTGTAGTTGATCGTGTAGTTGATCATGCAATTGATCGTGCCTGCGGTCCCGCACCGCGGGACCGCCTGCATCAGCTGCTGCCGTAATGCGCCGCCTGGGCCGCACCCACATGGGTATCGCCCTGGCGCCGCACTTCTTCCACCGACTTCAGGTAGCGTTGCAGCGCGTCGTCCAGCGTGGGCAGCAGCGTGCCCCGTTCGCTGCCCAGTGCCGAATAGCGTGGCTGCGGCGCATGGCCTTCCAGCGCGGTCGCCGGTTGCGCATCGATGAGCGCTTCGTCGAGCCCCGCCAGCGTGCACGCGCGCCGCGCCAGCTCGGCCCACGACACCGGCTCGCCGTTCGACAGGTGCCAGATGCCGCGCTCCCCGTCGATCAGCAGGTCGAGCCCG
>DASVVD010000522.1:0-4509 GCA_036386715.1 Pseudoduganella sp. | reverse complement strand
TGCCCTTGCTGCTGCTGGCGATGTCCGGCCACGCGGCCGAAGCCTGGGTCCCGGACCTGGGCAACGGCCAGTACCGCAATCCCGTGCTGAACGCGGATTACTCGGACCCCGACGCGGTGCGGGTGGGCGACACGTACTACATGACGTCGTCGAGCTTCAACAGCGCGCCCGGCCTGCCGCTGCTGCAGTCGAAGGACCTGGTGAACTGGCAGCTGGTGGGCCATGCGTTGCCGAAGCAGGTGCCGGTGGCGCACTTTTCCACGCCGCGCCACGGCGGCGGCGTGTGGGCGCCGTGCCTGCGCCATCACGACGGCAAGTTCTGGATTTTCTACCCCGACCCGGACCACGGCATCTACGTGACCACGGCCACGAACTTCGCCGGGCCGTGGAGCGAACCGCAGCTGCTGTTGGCCGGCAAGGGCATCATCGACCCCACGCCGCTGTGGGATGACGACGGCAAGGCCTGGCTGCTGCACGCCTCGGCCAAGAGCCGTGCCGGCGTCAACAACATCCTCACGCTGCATGCGATGGCGCCGGATGCCAGCCGCCTGCTCGATCCGACAGGCAAGGTGATCGTCAACGGCGACAAGCTGCCGGGCTACCGCACGCTGGAAGGGCCAAAGTTCTACAAGCACGAGGGCTATTACTACGTGTTCGCGCCGGCCGGCGGCGTGGAAGAAGGCTGGCAGTCGGTGTTCCGCTCGCGCACCATCGACGGCCCTTACGAGGACAGGATCGTGATGGAACAGGGCGACACGCCCGTCAACGGCCCGCACCAGGGCGCGTGGGTGCGCGCGCAGGACGGCAAGGACTGGTTCCTGCACTTCCAGGACCGCAAGGCCTACGGCCGCGTGGTGCACCTGCAGCCGATGGCGTGGCGGGATGGCTGGCCGGTGATCGGCAAGCCGGGGCCCAAGCCGGGTATCGGCAATCCGGTCGACACGTACCAGAAGCCGGTGGCGGGCCAACCCGTCGCGGTGCCCGCCACGACCGACGAGTTCGATGGCAAGGCCCTGGGCCTGCAGTGGCAGTGGAACGCCAATCCGCAGGAAGGCTGGCATTCGCTGTCCGCCCGCCCCGGCTACCTGCGCCTGCCGGTGCAGGCGGTGCCGGCGTCGAAGGACTTCGTGCGCGCGGCACCGAACATCGTCACGCAGAAGCTGCCGGCCACCACCTTTACGGCCGAGACCAGGATCGAACTGCGCGGCGCGAAGGAAGGCGACCGTGCGGGGCTGATCCTGAATGGCCAGAGCTATGCGTCGCTCGGCCTGCACCAGCGCGGCGCGGACCTGCAGCTGGTCTACACGACCTGCACGCCGTTCAAGCCGCGCTGCACCGAAAACGCCACAGTGCTCCTGCCGAAGGCACCCGCCGCGCTGACGCTGCGGATGGTAATGGCCGAAGGCGCGAAAGCGCAGTTCCAGTACAGCGTGGACGGCAAGCGCTTCGTCGATGCCGGCACGCCGTTCGCCGCCACCAAGGGCCACTGGGTCGGCGCACAGATGGGTTTGTACAGCGCCAGCGACGCGGCGCAGCCTTCCGGTGCCTGGCTCGATGCCGACTACTTCCGGGTCACGCCATGAAGAAGCTGGCGCTCTGCACGCTGCTGGCGGCCCTGGCGGCCACCTCGGCCCACGCCGCTGGCCCGTACCGCAATCCGGACAACAAGAACCCGAACGATCCGCTGGAAGGCACCTACCCGGTGCCCTACAAGCTGCCGGTGCCGGCCGAGATCACCGCGCAGCTCGACAGCGTGCGCGGCTTCATCGACCGCGCCACGCCGAGCCGTATCGTCGACCGCGCGACCGGCCAGCCGGTCACCGATTTCGCCAGCCCCAGCGCGACGGCGATCGTCGAGCCATCGCCCAACGACTTCGGCATCATGAATTATGAAATGGGCGTGATGCACGCAGGCCTGATGCTGGGCCGCCGCGTGACCGGCGATCCGAAGTGGACGGCGATGACCGAACGCCACCTGCAATTCTTCCACGAGCGCCTGCCCTACTTCCAGGCCCAGGAGCAGCAGTTCAAGCTGGGCCGGGCGAACAGTTTCACGCGCTGGGTCAAGCCGCACGCGCTCGACGATGCCGGTTCGATGTGCGCCGCGCTGGTGCGCGCCCGCCTGGAGAAGATCGGGCCGGACATGTCGCCGGTGATCGCCACGCTGGCCGACTGGGTGCACACGAAACAGGTGCGGCTGAAGGATGGCACGCTGGCGCGCAACCGCCCGCAGGCCTGGTCGGTCTGGGCGGACGACATGTACATGGGCATTCCCGCGCTGGCCGAAATGGGCCGCATGACCGGCGAACGACGCTACTTCGACGACGCCGTGAAGAACGTGCTGGGCCTGTCGAAATACCTGTTCGATCCGCAAGCCGGCCTGTACACGCACGGCTGGAACCAGAACAATCCCGATGCGCCCGAGTTCTACTGGGGCCGCGCCAACGGCTGGGCGGTGCTGGCGATGTCCGACCTGCTGGACGTGCTGCCGAAGAGCCATCCCGGCTACCAGAAGGTGCTGGCACAGCACCGCCGCGCGCTGCGTGGCATCGCCAGGCGGCAATCCGGCGAAGGCATGTGGCACCAGATGCTGGACCGGCAGGACTCTTTCCTGGAAACCTCCGGCACCGCGATGTTCGTCTATGCGCTGGCCCACGCGATCAACCAGGGCTGGATCAGCCCGACCACCTATGGCTCGATCGCCCAGGCCGGCTGGGCCGGCATCTCCGCGCGCATCAAGGACGACGGCAGCGTGGTCGACGGCGTGACCGCCACCACGTTCGCCGCCGACCACGTGTATTACTACGCGCGGCCGACCAGCATCAACGCGATGGCCGGCTACGGGCCGGTGCTGCTGGCCGGTTTCGAGATGATCCGGCTGCTGAACAACCCGGACGTGGTCATTACCGACAAGGTGAAGACCTATCACTACGGGCCGAAGAAGCCGCAGCCATAGCAGGCGGGCCGTTTCAGGGCCCGGGCTGCAACCCGGCCGCGCCGGCAGGATGCGCAAGGGTCCGGCTCAGCCACTCGAACACCTTGCTGGCGCGCTCCTGCACACGCCGGTCGAAGCCGCGTGCCGACAGATAAAGGGCTGACTCAAGTACTTTTAGTGAGATTGTGATAATTGGTGATATTTCCTAGCGTCACGTCGCGTATAGTTTAGGCACTATAACTGCCGCTTACATTTAACCCATCCTCGCGTTCAGAATTCATGAGGCTGTAAGTGGAGCTGGCGCAAACTTGATAAATTGCATAAAAGCAACTATCAAGAAGAGGAAGATTCGAAATGTTAAGAGAAATAGACCGTAGTTCGATCGACGAAATATTACAAACGGCGAGGCCGTCAAGTGTCGCAGAGGCACTAGGCCTAGCCGTTGTGCGCCGAGGCGGGAATTTCCGATGCTTGTGCCCTTTTCATGACGATAGTGATCCCTCACTAGTTCTTTACGACAATTGGGATACTCGCCCTCCACATCATCACTGTTTCGTGTGCGGAGCGGATGGTGATGTTTTCGATATGGTACGACAGATCCGCAATGGGTCATTTGGCGATGCCGCTGAATGGCTCAGAGGTGCGTTTGGTATGTCACAAAACAAACGCAGGCGCCGTAGCCTAGGACTTGCTACATGGGATGGCTCCAAGCAAGCAGCCTTCGACTTCGCAAGTGCGCTCTATCTCAAAAGTAACAACGCTGATCAATTTGCCACTTGGTTACGATCGCGAAACCTGCCTTCGGAAATTGCCACTAAAGCTCGACTTTCCTACGCACTTGGACAGACCTTGACAGCCGCTATAAGTCATTTAAATGCGGATGTAGGTCAGATGCGTATCGAAACTGCAATGCTTGAGGAAATTGGCCTAATTCGACGAATCAAGAGCGCTTTAAAATCTGATCAACTCTTCTCATCTGCTCAACCCCGCCACCGAGATTTCTTTTTTGATGCGCGCATTATTTTTCCTATTCATTCATTAGAAGGAAAGGTGCTTGGCTTTGCGGGCCGAGCGGCAAATGAGGTCAAGAAGGACGTACCGAAATATCTTTACAGTCCAGGTTTTGCAAAGGGGGCGGTGCTATATCGCGGTGATGCTGCATTAGCTCTCCTCAAAGAGCGAGAACATAAAGAAATATTTATTTGTGAGGGTCTTGTAGACGCACTGCGGCTTGAGTCGCTCGGATATCCCGCAGTCTCTATCTTAGGTGCACAGGCATCTAAAGAGCAGATAGAGCAATTGCGACGTATAGCAGATGCCTCGGCACCCGCTGGCGATTTGATTGTTCACATCTTTCTAGATCGGGATAAAGCCGGCCTTAAAGGAAGTTCAAAGCTTGCTATAGCGTTAGCAGAAGAAGGCTTTGACGCCGATTTTATTTGGCCGAAAAAAACCAGACTAGCAGAACTTGGCATTGCAGATGGTAATGAAAAAGATCCCGACTCGTTAATCGCTGCTCTTGACAAATCCTGGACTGAGGACTTCATTCGCGAATCCTCTCATCCAGCAGCATT
>DASVVD010000521.1:0-4705 GCA_036386715.1 Pseudoduganella sp. | reverse complement strand
AAGCCGCCGTGAAGGTCCTGGCCGACAAGTTCCCCGTCTACGCAGCCTGATAACGGCGACAGCTTTACGCCTGAAACAGTCGTTGTTACACTCTGAGCGCCGGACCCGAGGTCCGGCGCTTTTTTATCCCTGAATGCCTCTTCCATGAAATGTCCGTTCTGCCAGCACGATGAAATCCACGTCCTCGATACCCGCGTATCGGAGGAAGGGGATGCGATCAAGCGCCGGCGGCGCTGCGGCAAGTGCGACAAGCGGTTCACCACCTATGAGCGGATCGAACTGTCGATGCCGTTCGTCGTCAAGAAAAACGGCAGCCGTACCGAGTATGCCGAGGGCAAGCTGCGCGGCAGCCTGATGCTGGCATTGCGCAAGCGCCCGGTGGCCGCCGCCGCCGTCGACGACGCGGTGAAATCGATCGCGGAAAAACTGCTCACGAGCGGCAAGCGCGAAATCGATTCGAACCATATCGGCGAGCTGGTGATGGGCGAGCTGAAGCGGCTCGACAAGGTGGCCTACATTCGCTTCGCATCGGTCTACAAGAATTTCGAGGATCTCGCGGAGTTCCAGGATGCCATCGAGGAAGCGGGCCAGGAGCGCAAGCGGCAGGAATGATGCCGCAGCGCCGTCATGGCGCGCCGTAGCGCCATGCGTTACCATTCCGGTTATCACGTTCCGTGATCGCAAGCCAGCAATACCCCGCCTCAAAGATGGTTCCTCGCTGAACGTCTTGTCATAAACCGGCTTCCCTCCTTGCGCGAAGCCATGCCAACCCCGTCCTCTGCGTTTGCGCAATCGGCTCGCGCAACTTCTTGCCAGAAATTTTCACGCCGTCCGCCGCATTCTTGCGGCCGCTCAATCGGCCGGGTCCGCTCCCCGCTACCTTGTACGGCGGAGCTGACAAGGAGATTGCCAATGGGCCGTGCTGCCGGGTTTACGTTGCTGGAAGTATTGATCGCGATGCTGGTGCTGGCCCTCGGCCTGGTCGGCGGTATCGCGATGGGCCTGCATGCCATGCGCACGCGGCACGAATCGGCGCTGCTGTCGGCAGCGGTGCAGATCGCGGCGGGCATGGCCGATCGCATGCGCGCCAATGCGGCGCAGGTGCCGGCCAGTTATCTCGGCGTGGACTTCGACGCCCATGCCGATCCCGTTCCCGTCCCGCCGGTGAATCTTTGCCGGAGCGAGGCGTGCGATCCCGCCCGGCTCGCCCGGCTGGATGTGTATGACCTGCAGCGCCAGGTGCGCGCCGCCTTGCCGGGCGGCCGCGCGCGCGTTTGCCGCGATGCGCAGCCGTATGCGAACGGCCGGCTGCGCTGGGAGTGCACCGGTGGTGCGCTGGACCCGGTCGTCATCAAGATCGGCTGGCGCGGCCGGCGCCCGGACGGCACGCCGGAGCGCGACGGGCAGGGCGGCCATGGACCGGGCGTGGCGCTTGCCGTGCCGGGAGTCGGAGCATGATGTGCGCCATGCACCGTGCCACGGACCGGTCCCCGTGCTCGCCGCAAGTTCCGGCGTGCCGGCAGGCCGGCGTCGGCCTCGTCGAGATGCTGGTGGCGCTGGGACTCGGGCTCGTCGTCACGCTGGCGGCATCGGCAATGCTGCTGCTGGCGAACCGCGATTTCGTCCACCACGCCGCCAGCACGCGCCTCGATGACGGCGGGCGCTATGCGCAGGAACTGATCGGCCAGGCCTTGCGGCAGGCGGCGTGGGCCGATCTCGAAGCGGGCGCGGCGCCGGCCGACGGCGATGCCGCCATTGGCGGCCTGGACGATCGCACGCTGCCGCGGCTGGGCGCAGGCCTGGCCGGGGCGTTGTCGCCGGCCGCCATCGTGCGCGGCAGCGACGTGCTGGCCGTGCATTTCGGCGGGCTCGGCAGTGGCGGCGGCGATGGCTCCGTGGTCGATTGCGCCGGTTTCGCGGTCGGCGCCGGTGAACCGGGCTGGAGCATCTTCTATGTCGGCGTCGCCGACGATGGCGAAACCGAGCTGCGCTGCAAGTACCGCGGGCAATCCGGCAACTGGAATGCTGACGCGATCGTCCGCGGCGTCGATGCCTTCCAGGTCCTGTATGGCATCGATACCGACGAGCCGCGCGACGGCATTGCCAACCGCTACCTGGATGCCACGGCGGTGCAGGCGCTCGATGGCGCCATGGCGCTGGACGGCGCGACGCCGCAGGAGCAGGCGCGGGACCTGCGCCGCAAGACGCACTGGAAGCGCATCGCGGTGGTGCGCGTGGCGTTGCTGCTGCACGGCGAAGCGCACTCCCGGGCCGGTTCGCCGCCAGTGCGCTACCAGCTGTTCGGCGCCCCGGCCGGACCAGGAGACACCGGCACCGTGGTCGACGAAGCCGCGTTGCCGGTGGCGTTGCGGCTGCGCGCGCGGCGGCTGTTCGAGCAGGCCGTGCAACTGCGCAACCGGGACGGTTGACGATGCGCCGCCAGGCAATGCCATGCAGTCGGGAAGAGGGTGTCGCACTGGTCGTCACGCTGGTGATGCTGGTGGCCGTGCTGCTGCTGGCGGCAACGGCGGCCGGAACGGCCCTGATGGGCGAAAAGGCGGCGCGTGCCGAAAGGGACCGGCACGTGGCGCTGCAATCTGCGGAGGATGCACTGATGGATGCGGAACGCGATATCGAAGAAGCCGGCCCCGCGCGAGCGGCGCTGCTGGCGGCGCCGGTGGACTTCGTGCCCGGCTGCGGCACGGGCGCGGCCCTTGGCCTGTGCGGCCCGCCAGACACCACGGGGGCGGGCAGCGACACGCCGCCCTGGCAGGCGGTCGACCTGGCGGCCGATGGCGCCGGTGTCGCGCTGGGCCACTTCACGGGTGCGGCGATGCAGACCGGCGAAGGCGCGCTGCCGATGCAGCGGCCCCGCTACATCATCGAGCGCCGGCCCTATCACCGCCCGGGCGAGGAAGCCGGCACGGCGCCGCGGTTCTACTACCGCGTGACGGCCATCGGCTTCGGCAACAGGGAAGGCGTGCAGGTCGTGCTGCAGTCGGCCTGGCGCCGCCCCGGCGACTGATGGGGAGGCCATGATGGAGCGCTCGAACCATGTTCCGCCGCGCCGGCCGCGATGGGCCGGCAACCCCGGCAGCCGCGGGCGCCTCGCGCCATGCCTGGCCGTTTGCCTGGCGTCCGGCCTGGCGCTGTTCTGCGCCGCCTGCCTGCCCACGGAGCCGGTGGGCACGCCGCCGGTCGCCCTCGACGACGGCGACGCCGCCATGGCATGCGAAGACGGGCGCACTGCGCAGGGCCCGGCGCTGGCCGTGCCTGCGGCGCAGTTGCGGCCGCCCGGCGCAGGCGCCGGCCCGGCTGCGGACGTGCCGGCAGCCGATGCCGCCATCTTCCGCGCAACGTATGACCTGTCGGCCGGCAGCGGCACGCTGACCCGCGTGCCGCTGGTGCGCGGCGAAGACGGTGCCGCCGGGCTGCTGGCACCCGTCTGGGATGCGGCGGCGCTGCTTGACGCCATGCCGCCGGCCGCGCGCCGCATCTACACGCTCGATCCGGATTCCCGGCCGGCCAACGCCACCATACCGTTCGAGTGGGCGCGGCTGTCGGCGGCGCAGCGGGCTGCACTGGACCGGGCGCCGGCCGGTACTGCCGGCGATGGACTCGGTGCCGAGCGCCTGGCATGGCTGCGCGGCGAGCGTGCGCTGGAAGGCGACGCCTTGCGCCGCCGCGCCGGTTTGCTGGGCGATGCGGTGCACGGTACACCGCTGTACGTGGGCGCGGCTGCGGATGGGTATGGCGATGCGGCCCGTGCGGCGTTCTATCAGCAAACGCTGCAACGCCGCGGCGCCGTCTACCTGGGCGCCAACGACGGCATGCTGCATGCCTTCGACGCCGCCACCGGCGCCGAGCTGTTCGCCTATGTGCCGGCCATGCTGTTCCCGGTGCTCGGCGAACTGGCAGCGCCCGGTTACACGCACCGCGCCTATGTCGACGGGCCGCTGGCCGGCGGCGAGGCCTTCATCCGCGACGGCTGGCGCAGCGTGCTGGTGGCGGCCCCTGGCGCCGGGGCGCAGGGTCTGTTCGCGCTCGATATCACCGACCCGGCCGCTTTCGGCGGCGGCCTGGGCGCACTGTGGGAATTCACCGGGCACGACGACGCCGCGATCGGCAACGTGATGGGGGCGGCGCAGGTGGGGCGCCTGAAACTGCGCACCCGCAACGGCGCGCCCCAGTACCGCCACTTCGCGATCGCCGGCAACGGCTTGAACAGCTACGTGGCGGACGGCGCGCAGGGCGACCCCCACGGTGCGTTGTTCCTGCTCGCGCTGGACAAGCCGCCGGCAGAACGCTGGCGGCTGGATACCAACTACTACCGTCTCGATACCCCGCCCGGCGATCCTGCGCTGCCGGCTGGCCTGGGGCCGCCGGCACTGGTGACCGATGACAAGCACGTGGTGCGCCATGCGTATGCCGGCGACCTGCAGGGCAGGCTGTGGCGCTTCGACTTCACCCGCAACGCGCCGTGGCGCGCGGCCCCGGCACTACAGCCGGTCTTCGTCGCCCGCGATGTGGGCGGCCGGCCGCAGCCCATCACGCAGGCGCCCAGGATCGTCCACGCGGAAGGCGGCGGCTACCTCGTGCTGTTCGGCACCGGCAGCCTGTATGGCCGGACCGAGCGCGATCCGGCGCGGTTCGCGCCGCAGTCGTACTACGCCATCCACGACGATCCCGCAGCCACGCCGCCGGC
>DASVVD010000520.1:0-2647 GCA_036386715.1 Pseudoduganella sp. | reverse complement strand
AGCTGGTGGAGCTGCAGGGTGGCACGATCCGGGCCGACAGCGCCGGCGTGGGCCGCGGCGCCGCGTTCTCGGTCACGCTGCCCTTGTCCAGCTATGCGTCACCGGCGCACGCCACCAATACCGGCCCTGCCGCCACGCTGGAGCGGGTGGACCTGGGCGGCGCCGTGATCGTGGCCGTCGACGACCAGCCCGATTCGCTGGACGTGCTCAAGCGCGCACTGGTGGCGGCCAATGCCCGCGTGTACACGGCGGGCAGCGGTATCGGCGCGCTGAACCTGGTCGCCAGCGTGCGGCCCGTCCTGCTGATCAGCGATATCAGCATGCCCGGCATGGATGGCTTCGAACTGCTGCGCAAGGTGCGCGCGCTGCCGAACTGCCGTGCCCTGCCCGCGCTCGCGCTGACGGCGATGGCCGGTACCCGCGAACGCGAACGGGCACTGGCCGCGGGCTACTCGGACCACCTGCCGAAACCGGTCGGCCCCGCCGCGCTGGTGCAAGCCGCCGCCGCGCTGCTGACCCAGCGCGAACGGGTCTGAACGCATCTGAGCGGGTGTGGGAACAATCGGGCCGGCTGCCGCCAACACCGGCAGTCCCCCGGCGGCGTTGCAGCATTGCCGCCCATGGGCACTCCTTCATGGGGCACGCCTTCATGGCGCACTCCTTCATGGCGCACTCCTTCATTGCGCCATACCTTCATGACGCCATCAGGTCCGCAGCGCCTGCGCCGGCGCGACGCGCATGGCCAGCCAGGCGTGGCGCACGGCGGCGGCCAGCGCCACCGCCGCGGTTGCCGCCAGCGCGCATGGCAGCGCCCACTGCCCGGCCGGCGCCCGCTCCACGTAGCCGGCCAGGTAGCGCTCGATGACGAGCGCGGCCACCGGCAGGCCGACGGCGGCACCCAGCAGTGCCAGCGTGCCGGTCTCGCGCAGCACCAGCAGGCCGATCGCCCCTGCCGGCGCGCCGTGCAGCTTGCGCAGCACGATTTCCTTCGCCCGCCGCTGCACGGTGTGGGCCGACAGCGCGTAGCAGCCGGCCGCGGACAGCACCAGCGCCACGCCGGCCGCGATGGCAAGCAGCCGTGCAAGGCGCGCATCGTCGGCATAGTTCAGCGCCAGCACTTCGCCGGCCCGGGCGATGCGCGGCAACGCGTCCGGAAAGTAGCGCGGCCAGAGCGCGCGCACCAGCGCGTCCACACTCGCTGCCGGCAAAGCCGAGCGTACCGTCAGCGTGGCGCCCGCGGTCGACAGCTCGAACGCAACGGGTCGCGGCGGCTCGCGCAGCGACTGGAAGCGCAGCGGCGGCGCAATGCCGATCACGCGGCGTGGCGACGCCTTGCCGTCCCAGTCGCGGAACAGCACCGTCTGGCCCAGCGCCTGCGCCGGTTCGGCGAAGCCGAGCAGGCGCGCGGCGACGTCGTTCAGGACCAGGGGCCCCGGGTCGTCATCGCGGTCCAGCCGGGCGTCGAACAGGCGCCCGGCGCTGGCGTGGATGCCGTACAGCGCGAAGAAGTTGGCCCCTACCCGGCGCACGTCGAGCGCCGTGCCGCGGCCGCCCGGCCGCTGAAAGGTGCGGTCGATCGTGTCTTCGCTGCGGCCCACGGCATCGAGCGACACGGCCACGCCGTCGATGCCCGGTTGCGCCGCCAGCGCCGCCATCAGGCCGCGCGCCTTGTCGCTGAAGCGTGCCGGTTCCGGCATGTCGACCAGCGTCAGGCCGGACGGGTTGAACCCGGGCGCCGCCTGCGCCGCGTGGCGGGTCTGCCAGGTGATCGCCAGGGCCACGCCGGCCACGCCCATCGCCACCGCCAGCTGCAGCACGGTCAGCACGCGGCGGGTGCGCGCGGCACCCGGCGACTCGGTGTCGGGCTTGCCGGACAACACACGGTCGGGGCGCACGCACACGGCCAGCCAGGCGGGATACGCCGCGGCGGCGCCGCCGAGCGCCATGGCGGCGGCCAGCACGCCGGCCACCTGGCCCGGCGACAGCGCGCCGGACAGGTCGCGCCCGGCAAGCGCCGCGAAGCCCGGCTGGACGAGCCAGGCCAGCAGCAGCCCGAGAAGCGCGGCGGCCAGCGCCACCGTCAGCGCTTGCGCCACGCATTGCAGTGCGATGTCGCGTGCGCGGGCGCCCAGCACCTTGCGCACCGCCAGCTCGCGCTGCCGGCGCAGCACCCGTACGGCGGCCAGGTTCACGTAATTGGCGGCGGCCAGCGCGGGGATCAGCAGTGCCACGGCGGCCAGCCCGGCCACCAGCGCCGGGTTGCCGCGCTCGCCCGCGCTCCACAGGAAATTGCTGCCCAGCGCATGGTCGAAATAGGCGCTTCGCAACGGCGCCAGCGCGATCTCGAACGGCCGGCGGCCGGCCAGGCGGGCGATCACGTCCGGTGCGTGCTGCCGCTGGCCCTGCATGCCGTCGGCGGCGGCCTGCAGGGCGGCGGCCACGGCTTCGGGTTGCGCGCCCGGCCGCAGCCGCAGCAGCACCTTGCCATGCCAGCCCTGCCGCCCGGTCAGCATCTCCTCGCGGATGGCCGGCTCGACGATGGCGCTCGCCACGCCGGTCAGCGCGTCGAACGGCAGCGTGGTGGGCCCGGGCTGCGGCGCCAGCACGGCGCTCACGCGCAGCGTCACCCCTTCGGCACGCAGCGTGC
>DASVVD010000519.1:0-2927 GCA_036386715.1 Pseudoduganella sp. | reverse complement strand
CCGCGCGCATCTCGGCATCCACCTCGGCCAGGTGGGTGCGGATCGCGAAGTCTGCCAGCCTGGTCACGGCCGTCACCACCTCGTTCAGTTCCGCCTTGCCTTCCAGGTCGCGCCGGATGATGGCGGCGATCAGCAGGTTGCGCAGGCGGCGCATGCCGCGCGTCAGCGCAAGGGCGCCGCCCTCGCGCTCCACGGCCAGCAGTGCATCGAGATCCACGCTGTCCAGCGACTGCTGCACCAGCGCATCGATCTTGGCCTGGCGGTCGGGCGCCGCGGCGAGCCAGCGCTGGTAGAAACGGGAATCGGAAACAGAAGGCGAATTAGGCATGGGAAAGAGCGGAAAGAGGGCGGGAAAGATGGTAATGGCGGCAGGAAGCGGGCAGGAAGATAGCAATAAGAGTTCGTAATGTTGTGTAATGCACAGCTTTGTACGGCCTAGTTTAACCGGGCATTGGGGTAGAATGGGCACCTCTCGCGCCAAGGAGGTTCCTGCGCGTGGACGAACCGTAATTTATCTTGGCCGCCGAACCCGTTTTCAGCGCGCCTCCAGGCCCGGGAATTTGTGTTGACGGAACAAACGGCAGAAAAAGAGCTGACAGGCGAGGGGCCTCTGGTTGCGCGCTGGCACCGTCTGCAGACTGCCTACCGGCTGTGCAACCTGGCCACCCACCATGTCCTCGGCTTCACGATCAAGCTGCTGCTGATCGTGTATTTCGCGCTGGCGCTGCTGTTCCTCGCGCTGCGCTGGGCCGTGCTGCCCAATATCGATCACTACAAGGACGATATCGAGCGCCTGGCCAGCCGCGCCGCCGGCAATCCCGTCACGATCGAACGCATCTACGCTTCCTGGTCCGGCCTGCGGCCGAACCTGTTCCTGGGCGACGTGGTGCTGCGCGACGACACGGGCCAGCAGGCGCTGCGCCTGCCCAGCGTATCGGCCACGCTGTCGTGGTGGAGCCTGGCATCGCTCGATGTGCGTTTCGAATCGCTGGAACTGATCCGTCCGAGCCTGGACGTGCTGCGCGATGCGAACGGCAGGATCCATGTGGCCGGCGTGCCCGTCGACCCCACGCGCAAGGACGACGGGCGTGGCGCCGACTGGCTGCTGGCGCAACGCGAAATCGTGATCCGCGAAGGGCGCATGGGGTGGACCGATGCGCTGCGCGGCACCGAACCGCTGGTCCTGCAGGATGTGAACGTGGTGCTGCACAACAGCTGGGGGCGGCACCGCTTCGGCATCAAGGCCGCGCCGCCGCGCGCACTGGGCGGTACGCTCGACATCCGCGCCGATTTCAGGCAACCGGCCTTCACGCAGCACGCGGCCGACATCAGGCAATGGCGCGGCACGCTGTATGCGGCGGTGAACGGGGCACAGCTGGCCGCCTGGAAACCGCACATTCCTTACCCGCACGAACTGGAATCGGGCCGCGGCAGCCTGCGCGCCTGGCTCGATATCGACCGCGCCCGCGTGACCGGGGCCACGGCGGACGTGGCGCTGGAAGACGTGGTCGCCACGCTCGGCGCCGGCCTGCCGCCGCTCGACGTGGCCGCGCTGGGCGGCCGGCTGGCCTTCAGCGAGGACAAGGTGCCGCGCGGCGCCGACCGCAATGCGCCGCCGGGAGCCTATGGCCACCGCGCCAGCGTGACCGGGCTGACCCTGCGCACGCGCGACGGTGCCACGCTGGCGCCGACCACCGTGGCCGAGCGCAGCATCCCGGCAACCAAGAACGGTCCGGCGCGCACCGAGGTGTCGGCGCCGCTGCTGGACCTGAAAGTACTGGCAGAGCTGGCCACGCGGCTGCCGCTGCCGGCCGCGCAGCGCGACCTGCTGGCCGCCGTGGCGCCGCGCGGCCGCGTGGAAAACCTGCAGGCGCGATGGCAGGGGCCGCTGTCGGCGCCCACCGAGTGGCGCGTGAAGGCCGGCCTGCGCGAGCTCGGCATGAATGCGCTGGCCGCGCGCGCCGCCACGCCGGCCACCACGGCCAGCGGTGCGGGCGGCAAGAACGCCGGGCTGCCGGCCTTGCCCGCCATGCCGGGCTTCGAACGGCTGACAGGCACGATCGATGCCAGCAACCAGGGGGGCAGCGTGGTGCTCGACTCGCCCGGCCTGGTGCTCGACATGCCGGCCTGGTTCGAGACGGCGGCCATGCCGTTCCGGAAACTGCAGCTCGATGCCAGCTGGGCCCATGAAGACGATGGCCTGCGCATCAGGCTCGGCAAGCTGGCATTCGACCAGGAAGGCCTGACCGGCCTGCTGGCCGGCACGCACCTGCTCCCCGCCGGCAAGGACGGCAAGCCGGGCGGCCCCGGCATCGCCGACCTCACCGGCACGCTCGATGGCTTCACCATCAGTCGCATCGGCCGCTACCTGCCGGTGGCCACCCCGGAGCACCTGAAGGCATGGCTGGCCGGCGCGCTGCAGGCCGGCAGCGCCCACGATGTGTCGCTGCGCCTGGCCGGCGACCTCGCGCGCTTCCCGTTCGCGGCCGACACGCCGGACTACAAGGCCGGCGAGTTCCGCATTGCCGGGCGCATCCTCGATGGCAAGCTGAACTACGAACCGGCGCACTTCGCGCCGGATGGCAAGGCGCCGATGTGGCCGCAAGCCGAACAGATCCGCGGCAGCTTCGTGTTCGAACGGGCGCGCATGGAGATCCGCGCCGACACGGCCAGGACCGGCAACATCAACCTGGCCAACGTGAAAGCGGTGATCGCCGACCTGATCCACCATGACAGCATTCTCGAGATCGATGGCAGCGCGGCCGGCACGATGGGCGATTTCCTGCGCTACGTGACGAACAGCCCGGTGCTGGAGTGGATCGGCCACTTCACCGACCAGACCACCGCCAGCGGCAATGCGAAACTGGCGCTGAAACTGAACCTGCCTTTGAGCCGGCTGCGCGAGAGCAAGGTCAACGGCACCCTGC
>DASVVD010000518.1:0-4683 GCA_036386715.1 Pseudoduganella sp. | reverse complement strand
ATGTTTCCCCGATGGTCGAAGGTCGGCTGATAAATGAAGCTGACGAATCGCTCCTCGAGGGCACCGTCTGGTTCGCGCTGCAGCATGATCGGCAACTCGTTGCCGATGTATGGCTGACCGGTTGCGTAGACCTGGTCCAGGAGCTCGTAGAAGCCTTGCCCCTCCAGTTCGGGCAGTGCCTCGCGTACTGCCTTGCCGATGCTGTCCTCACGGCCGATGAACCGGCAATAGCCATCGTTGGCGATATCGAAGACGTGGTCCGGCCCGCGCAGGACCGCAATGATGCCCGGCGCATGCTGGAACAGGCGCTGCAGCCGCGCGATCTCGTCGGCGCGGTGGCGTTGCGACAACACCTGTTCGGTGGTTTCCACGACGACACAGAGCATGCCCCCGACTTGCCCCTTTTCATCGCGTACCGGCGAGTAGGAAAAGGTGAACCAGACTTGTTCTTCGTATCCACTGCGGTGCACGGTCAGCGGAAAGTTTTCTGCGAAGACCGCTTGTCCGCCCAGCGCCTGCTCAATGCTGGGCTTGACGTTGCTCCACACCTCGGCCCAGATGTCTTCCAGTCGGGCACCCAGCGCCGAAGGATGCTTGTCGCCAAGGATTTCGATATACGCATCGTTATAAAGCATGCCGAGCTCCGGTCCCCAGGCCGCGAACATCGGGAACTTCGAATTGAGGAGCATGCCTGCCATCGAACACAGCGACTGTGGCCAGGACTTAGGGTCACCCAGTGGCGACAACGACCAGTCGTGAGCACGCATCAACGCCCCGATCTGGCCGCCATCGGCCAGGAACGTCAAGGAGGGAACTGAAGATGTAGTCATGCATTCGCTGCCCTTCGAGGACGCCTGGAGTGGGATATCGACGCACTATACAGGAAGAGGTTTTCAGCAAAGATACGGCTGCGCAGCGGTTTTGGCCAAGCCGCGACGCTTCGATCCGGCCCCGCTTCCTGAGCCCGGATCCGTTGTCCGGTGAACGTGCGTCCCGCCCAACTGTTGCTTATTGGATAAGGTCGCAACAGCGCCGAAGCGGAAGTGGTTTAAATGACATCGCTCGTGCTATCGTTATCCGGCGCCCTCCTGCGACAGGAGCGGCCCCCGATAACCATAACCACCAACCGGACGAGGGACACCATGCTGCGGACCAGGCGCGTCATTCCACTGCTTTTGCTGACCCTCACGATCGGTATTGCGGGCTGCGGCGGCAGCGGCGACCAGGGCGACCAGGGCCCGGCCGGCGCACAGGGTCCGGCCGGCGCACAGGGCCCAGCCGGCGCCCCGGGCGTCAACGCCGATGCCATCGCCACCATCGGCGAAGGCGCCGTCATCGTCGACGGCACGGCCGCCGCCGATCCGAAGGAAAGCATTTATGTCCGCAAGGCCGGCCACGGCCCGAAGACCATCGTCCTCATCCCCGGCAATAACACCTCGGGCGCGGCATTCGACGGCATGATGGGCTTCTTCCGTTCCGTCGATGCGCTCAACGACGCCTATACCGTCTATACCTTCGATTACCGCGGCAGCGGCAAGTCGAGCTACAACAGGAAGATCACGTCGCTGAAGGATTTCGCCGCCGATTTCGACAAGGTTATGAACAGGATCGGCAACTTCCCGACCTCCGGCGTCACGCTGGTCGGCTACTCGATGGGTTTCGGCGTTGCGCTGGAGATGGTCATTGCCAATCCAGGGCGGTATGCCAATGTGGTCAGCCTGGCGGGGATCGGCACCCGCGGCGTCCGTGTCGGCTTCAATGCCGGCCAGGCCGGCACCGACACGGCCGGCCATCCATGGGCGAATGGCGACTGGGTCACCGTCGCCAACGATGCCGCCGGCCTGGCCGGCACCGAGTTCCAGCAGCGTTCGTGGCAGGGCGACCAGCGCACCTACGCCAACGTGCAGGCCACCTGGGATGCGGTGGTCTACAACGATGTCCTGAAATACGACATCAGCAAGGCCTTCACCCCTGCGGCCGTTACCGATCCCGCGTTCCGCGCTTCGCCGAACTACGGCAGTTCCCTGCTCGACGGCTTCACGATCCAGTACATGCCGGAATCGCTGTACTACTCGCATAAATTCAACGTCTCGCCCGTCAACGTGGTCAAGCCCGCACCCAATGCCGACGGCAGCGTGGTCACCATCCCGGGCGACGGCCGCCTGGGCACGCTGTTCAACGGCAAGCGTGCAATGCTGGTGAAGGCCACCACCGATTTTGCCACCTGGCGCGGCGACCAAGTCATCTACGACAACTACACCGCCACCTCGAAATACGACCTCAAGCGCGCAGGCGCCAATGTGACCGCCGTGATGATCAATCCGGACCAGGGCTTCGACCACGGCTTTCCAGTGGCGCGGCCTTTGGCAACGGTGCGGCTGATCGACGCCTTCATCAAGGGCGATATCTCGGCGCCCGGTGCGGCCAGCGCGCTCGGCAGCGTCGGCGTCGCCGTGTATCCGAATGCGGAAACGGCCTGGGAAACCGACATCTTCACCGGCTTTTGACGCACGGCAGGTGCCGGAAGCATGCCGTCATGCTTCGTGACTCTGGCGGATCAACCGGAGGGACGTGAAGCGCCTACGCAGATCATGCGCTCCGCGTCCTGGCCCGCTCTTTTGCTACCGCCATCCATGTCGCCGGGTCCGCCTCCAGCTCCGGAAAAGCGCGAACCGCAGGGTTGATCAGCTGGTCGCACACTTCGCCCATGATCGAGCCGACGAGTCTTTTCAACTCCCGCGCCTCATCGTCCGGCAGACCAGCCAACGCCGCAGGCAACCCATTGTCCAGAGCGGACATTGCATCGATTCCCATGTCTCTCAGGGCCTGCGCCATACTCAAGGTCATCGGGATCATCGGTTCTCCAGGAAATAAATAGGACGCGGCCATCTGCCTTGATTTGAAGACTAGTCGCTCACCTTGCCGCGCAGCGCCTTGATCTTGCCGCTGCGGACCTTGGCATCGACGCGCCGCACCTGCGAGCCGCGCGTGGGCCGGGTCGGGCGCCGCACGATCGGCACGAACGCCGCCTCGTCGACCAGCGCCTGCAGGCGCCGCAGGGCGTCTTCCTTGTTCTGTTCCAGGCTGCGTGATCCTTGCGCCTTCAATACCAGCACGCCTTCCTGCGTGATGCGCGCATCGCGCAGCGACAGCAGCCGTTCCTTGACGTGGGGCGGCAGCGACGACGCTGCGATGTCGAAGCGCGCGTGGACCGCGCACGACACCTTGTTGACGTTCTGGCCGCCCGGGCCCTGCGCGCGGATGGCGGTGAATGCGACTTCCGCGGGATTGATGGTTGCCATGCTGCCGGTCTTTCCTTTTTGCCTTGCCTCCGGCAGCCGGCTGGCCGCGAAGTACGCCGCCAGTATAAACGCCCGCCGGGTATCCGACCCGGCGGGTGATTGCGCACTTGCGGCTGGCGTTACGGCTGCGGATCCCAGCCGGTGCCGCCGGCGAAGGCGGCGAACACTTTTGCGCGAGTGGCGAAGCCGGCTGCCACGTCGCTGGCACTGAGCTGGAAGCCGCCCACGCGGGCCGACAGGTCGATCGGCGTGCCGGCCAGGTCGGTGGTGCCGTATTCGCGCCAGCCGGACAGTGCGTTCGGCACGACCGGGTTCGGCGCCGGCTGGCCGTTCACGCCCAGGCCGGCCCAGCCCGGCGCCGCCACGTGCCGGTCCATCCTGCAGTTGATGAAGGCGATATTGTCCCAGCTCGACGTGCCGCCCGGGCTGCGCGCCAGCCAGGTGGCGCCGTCCGGCACGTCGCCGTGCAGCGGGCCGGGGCCGGGACCGTGGGTCAGCCGGCTGTTGAGGAACACGAAGCCCTTATCGCCGGCTTCCGGCACGCGCGCCTGCAGCACGTAGCCGCCGCCGGTGGCGCTGGTGGAGTCGCCCACCGAGCGGATCTCGCTTTCCTCGAACAGTGCCGCGCGGCTGCCGCCCCAGATGAAGTCGACATTGCCGGCCACCAGCGTGCGGTAGAACCACGACCAGCCTTTCAGGTTCAGCGTGTCCTGCTCGCTGTAGAAGGCGGCGTCCTTCGCCACCAGCCGGCCGCCATCGCTGTTGAAATACAGCGTTTCGGCCTGCGCCGAGATGTTCGGCGAGCGCAGCGTGGTGTTGTTGAAGCTGAGCTTTTCAAGGCTGAGCATGTCGGCCGCTTCGACCAGCATGATCGCGCGACCGCCGCTCGCCGTGGCGCTGCTGCCGGGCGACTGGCTGCCGCCGCTGCCGGGGTTCAGCGAATCGTTGTTGGTGTAGCGGATCACCACGCCGTCGCGGCTCTCGCCGACGATGCGTACATTGTCCTTGCCGCGCAGGTAGAGCAGCTCTTCGTACGCGCCGTTCTTCACCTGGATGGTGACCGGTGTCTCCTTGGCGAAGTGCTGCATCGCATGGTTGAGCGCGCCCTGCACCGTGCGGAAGTCGGCCGCGCCATCGTCGTCGACCGTCACGGTGTCGCCGGCCGGCGCGCTGGCCTGGGTGGTGAACGACCAGCCACCCAGCTTGCCGATGCCGACGAACGGCACGCCGCCGAGCGTGGCGCCGGTGAGCACGCCGTCCGAGATGGCCACGTAATACCCGGTGCCGTAGTCGAGCTTGCTGCTGTGCAGCTTGATGGTCACGGTCCGGCCGTCGATGCGGATCGGCGTGGTGTTCACCTTGCGCACCCGGTCCTGGCCGA
>DASVVD010000517.1:0-2814 GCA_036386715.1 Pseudoduganella sp. | reverse complement strand
CCGCTTCTTCAGCAATTCCGACGCTCCCATCAAGACCAATGACGAAGCGGGCGATTTCAAGGCCAACCAGAACCTGATGTGGGTCGACCCGCAGGGCAATGCGCTGATCAGCAAGTTCTCCGACGTCAGTGTCAGCTTCGGCACCGGCAATGGAACCAGTCACTCCGACGGCGTCACAAGTGCAGACGACGACAAGCCGTTCAATATGCCCGTGCCGTTCAAGACCGCCAACCAGTTGGACCTGAAGTCGGGCATCTACCGTGCGAACGTTCATGTCAAGCTGGCCAACCTGCAGGATATCGGTCCCGGCTTCGCTTCCACGTACGAGGGATTCAAGAACATCAATCTGACCGTGTCGCGCCACTCGGCCGTGTTGCCGGACTCGTGGACGGCGACCGGTCCTGCGCAAGTCGAAAAACGCATCGATCAGCCGCTGCTGTTTCCCGGCAGGGTCCTGAGACCGGTGGATCCGGTAGCCGATGTCGCGGTCGCCTTGGTTGAATTTCCTGGCATAAAGAATCCGCACCTTGGCGAACTCGATTTCTGGCGCGACGAAATCCCGGCGGACCGCAAGCAATGAGGAACGCAGCGAAGATCGCCGCCATCGGCGCATGGCGTTGCCGGCGCGTGGTCGTGGCGTTTGCCGCGATGCTTGCGCTGTGCGCCGGCGCATGCGCCGCCACGACCACGACCGCGGCGCCGTGGCCGGAAGTGCCGCTGCCGCCGGATGCCCAGCCGTATCCCATCGGCGAACAGCTGGGCGTGAACGGCATGCCGATGCGCCTGCGCGGCTTCACGACTGACAGCTCGCTGGAACGCACGGCGGCCTGGTTCCGCGATCACTTCCCGCGGCCCATGGTGGAAAACAAAGTGAAAGACCGCCTCGTCATCGGGCGTGGTATTGGTACGTCGTACTACATCACGGTGCAGTTGGCCCCGGCCGGCACCGGTACCCGGGGCACCGTTTCCGTGACCGACTTTCGCGGTGCAGCTGCACAGATGGCCGCCTCCCGTGCCGCCAACGAGAAAATCCTCGCGGCCATGCCATCGGGCACGAAACTGCTCAATGCGATGACTTCCACCGACGCCGGCCGCAACTCAGCGTTTTTCGTGCTGGCCAACACCTACAGCGAAGAAGCCAACGCCGAACGCGTGAAACGTATGTTGGGCGCCGAAGGCCTGGAGCTGGAAAACGACGCCCGCTCGGCCGCAGCCGGTACTGCCGCACTGGCGGGGTTGCCGCGCGGCGCTGCCAGCGGCCGCACGCTGTCTTTCCGCGGCAAGGGGCGCGAAGCGATCGCCGTGATCAGCCGCATGCCGGACAACCGGGTTTCCATCGTCCTCAATACCATTACTGCGATCGAGTCCTTCAAATGAAACACCAACAAACAGGCCACGCCTCCATCGAGTACGTCGTCGTCAGCGCCGCGCTGGCCTTCGCGCTGTTCGTGCCCATCGGCGGCGACGCCGCCAGCCCAAACAGCGCGCGCACAACGCTGCAAATCGTGCTGGACGAACTTGCAAAAGGCTATCGCAAGATCAGCCACGCCATCTCTCTACCGAACTGAACATCATGAAATTGGACCGCCTCAAAGAGCTGCGCCACTTCCGGCCCGGCAAAACCTGGATCATCCTGGGCGTCGCGCTTGCCATTGGCGGCCTGGCCGCGTTTGCCGCCTCGCGTTACCTGAACACCCGCGTCGAGGCGATCGAAGCCCGTGCCAAGGGCAAGACCACGCAGGTCGTGGTGGCCAAGGTCGACATCGCCCGCGGCGTCAAGCTCGATAACACCAACGTGGCGATTCGCAACGTGCCCAATGAATTTGCGCACTCGGTCGCCATCACGCCGGACGATTTTTCCCGCATCGACGGGCAGGCGCTGGCCTACCCGGTGAAAGCCGGCGAAATGATCCTGTGGGGCCTGATGGAAACCCAGAAGGCGCCCACGTTCTCGGCGCGCGTGGAAACGGGCCGCCGGGCGATGACGGTGCCGGTCGACGAGATCAACTCGATTTCGGGCCTGCTCGAGCCGGGCGACATGATCGACCTGATCGCCACCGTCGACCAGAACGGCAAGAAGCTCACGTTCCCGCTGCTGCAGCGCGTGCACGTGCTGGCCACCGGCCAGCGCCAGATCGACGAGGCCGAGGGCGACAAGCACCAGTACACCACGGTGACGATCGACACCACGCCCGCGCAGGCGCAGAACCTGATCGTGGCCCGCGAACTGGGCAAGCTGACCGCCTTGCTGCGCAATCCGGACGACCAGCAGCCGATCGGCGCCGAAGTCAACGACCTGGCCTCGCTGCTGGGCATGCAGGGCAAGCCCAAGCCAGCCGCCGGCGGTGGCCAGGCGCGGCGCGCCGTGCCGGTCATCTATGGCAACAGCAAGGTGCCGCCCGAGGCGCTGTACCTGCGCCGCACCGGCGGCCGGGCGATCGTCAACCCGGGTGAAGCGGGCGCGGCGCCGGTAAGCCAGCCGGCGCAACCCACCAGCACCGACGCCGGCGGAACCATTACCACCACCATTGGAATGCGCTGACGCATGCCGCCGCGCGGCTTGCCGCCTTCACCCTCCTTGAACATGAGCCAGATGATCCTGAAGCACAACACCCTCTCACCCCGACTGGCGACCCTGTCGCTGTCGATCGTCGCGGCCCTGGCCACCGCGTCCCTCCATGCGGCCGAGCCGCAGAAGCCCGCGGCCCCGGCTGCCGCGCCGGCCGCGCCCGCGGTCAATCGCACCGCGCCGGCGGCAGTGCCGCCGGCCGCTGCGCCGGCAACGGCGAAAGTGGCGGCCGCTGCGCCGGCAGC
>DASVVD010000516.1:0-2804 GCA_036386715.1 Pseudoduganella sp. | reverse complement strand
ATCCGCGTGGTGGGCGGTCCGCCGTCTGCCTATAGTTCAATCACCGCAGCGAACCAACCAGCGAAACACCCACGGATCACCTCACAGGAGCGCATCATGAACATCGCAAAACACATGGAAACCATCTTCCTCGCCACCATCATGCTGGTCGGCGCAACCGGCATCGCCACCGCCGCCGTCGCAAAATTCCAGCGCGTGGCGCCGGAGCCGAAAGTGGTTGCCGTTGCGGTGGAAGGTGCACCGATGGCGGTCGTCAAGGTCAGCGCGAAACGCCTGACCGCCGCCGAGAAGGCGGCGCTGTAATGCATGCGATCACCCGCGTCAGGGCGCCTGCAACGTGCCCTGCGCGAATACTCTTCTGGCAGCATCCGTGCGTTGATCCCAACCCAGCACGATACGCAGGTCCGTTTTCACAGTACCACCTCCCGGCATGACGCGCGGTGCCGGCAGCCCGAGGCGTTGCGCCAGTGCCCTGGCAGCCACGCCCGTGCCGTCCCGGTACTCGATGCGTGTTGCCTGCACTGCGAACGGCTTGACGTTCGACAATCGCACCGACTTCCACTGCTGCCCTTCCAGGCGACGCGCCCATGCGGCGGCCATGCCGCGCACGCCATTGCCGTTGCTGATTTCAAGCCGCATGGCGGTCACGGCGCCGTCCGGTGCGCCGGATGGCATGGAAGATACGGAAGCGACGGCAGTCACGGAAGAATCCGGGAGCACGGGACTGGCCACGGCAACGGCCGGCGCAGCTACCCGGTGCACCTCGAACACGGCACCGACCTGGCGCACTTCGGTGCGCATCATGTCCGCGGGCCAGGGCGTGGCGCGCGGCGCCCATGCTGGCGCCGATGCCGGCAAGGCGGGTGCGGCCGGCCGGCCTGTCCTGCCCGGCCGGGTCATCGCGTAATCCTGCCGGATGTCGTGATTGCGCAGCGCACCGGCCTGTCTCGTCATCTGCCGTGCGCGGTCCGGCTGGCCCAACGTATCGAGCACAGTGGCCAGGTGCTCCCAGGCCAGCGGCTGATAAGGGTCGAGCAGGCAAGCCTGCTCCAGCATCGCCAGTGCCTCTTCGCGATCACCCTGCAGGTACAGCGCGTAGCCGAGATTACCCAGCAGGAAGGCACGCTCCGCGGCAGGCAGCGCCTTGCCTTCTTCCAGCAGCGTGCGCCATAGTGCCGTCGCCCTGCCATAGTCGCCCTGCCCGGCCAGCAGCACGGCCATGCCATTGCGGGCATCGGCATGGCCGGGATCGAGCTGCAAGGCCTGCTCCCATGCGCGGCGTGCCTGCGCAAAGCGCTGCGCGGCGTGTTCTGCACGGCCGAGCGCATAGTAGGCGTCGGCGCTGGCGAATGGTACCGGGGCCTTGGCCGGCTGCGCGCCGCAGGCGAGCAGCAGCGCACCGGCACATGCCGCACTCACCAGTTTGCTTGTCGTCCTCATGCTGCCTCCTCGTCAAGATTGCTCATTGCTGGCCACTCATTGCCGGCATCACCACGGTCATCAGCTGGATCGCCGCCGGCCCCATGAGCACCACCATCAATGTCGGGAACATGCAGAAGATCAGCGGGAACAGCAATTTCAGGCCGATCTTCGCCGCGGCTTCTTCCGCCATCAGCGAACGCTTCAGCCGCAGATTGTCGGCATGGATGCGCAACGAGTCGCCCATGCTGGTACCGAAGCGCTCGGCCTGGATCAGCATCGCCACCAGCGAATCGACTTCCTCCACGCCACTGCGCAGGGCGAAATTGCGCAGTGCCTTTTCCTTTGAAAAGCCGGCGCGCATTTCCATCAGCACCAGCTGCAGCTCCTGTGCCAGCACGGCGCTCTTGACGTCGATCTCGGCCGCCACCTTCGTCAGCGCCCGTTCCAGCGACAGGCCCGCTTCCACGCACACGGTCAGCAGGTCGAGCGCATCCGGTACATTCTCGAAAATTTCGCGCTGGCGCTTTTTCGCGGCGCGCGAGAGCACCACGTTCGGCGCGTAATAGCCGATGGCCGCACAGGTGAACAGCAGGGCCAGCAGGCTGTTGGGCAGCATGCTGGCCGAAGTGCCGGCAACGATCATGGCGGCAAGCGCTGGCAGCCCCAGCGACAGGACGGTCTTCGCGGCAAAGTACAGCGTCGGGGCGGAAGGATTTCGCCAGCCGGCATTGATGAACTTCGTGCGCAGCGGCGAACGCTCCCAGCCCTCTTCCGGCAGCGACAATTTGGTCAGCGGCCTGGCGGCGCGTGCAACGCGCTCGATCCATTGGCCATCGGCCGCCACCGGCGCAGGATGGTCATGGTCCCGGCTCATGCGCAGCCGCTGGCGCAGCGGGATCGGCGAGAAGATCGCCACTGCGGCCAGCGCGACCGCCGCTACCGCCACGAAGACGATCAGCAGGAATGCAATCTGTGCGTTGTTCATACCCGTATCCTCACCAGTTTGCGCATCCACACGATGCCCAGCACCATGGCGCAGGCCGAGCCCCACAGCAGCCTGGTACCGGTCTCGGTGGTCCACAGGACGTTCACGTACGCCGGGTTGACGATGCTCATGAAGACCAGCATGACCAGCGGCAGCAGGCCGAGCACCCAGGCGGACATGCGGCCCTCCGCCGACAGCACGCGGATCTGCGCCAGCAGCTTGAGCCGGGCGCGCGTGAGCCGGCTGATATTGGCCAGCAGCTCTGCCAGGTTGCCGCCCGATTCGCGCTGGATCAGCACGGCCAGCACGAAGTAGCGCAGGTCGGTCAGTGGAATGCGCCCCGCCATGTTGTGCAGCGCTTCGTTCATCGGCACGCCGTAGTTGATTTCCTCGTAGG
>DASVVD010000515.1:0-14180 GCA_036386715.1 Pseudoduganella sp. | reverse complement strand
TAACCACACTTTCGCGTAAAATATGCGGTTCGGCTTCCGCCGCCTATCGGCGCGCCGTGCCGATTGAACGTTTTTCAACAAACCGGTTTTCCCATGCCGAATTGGCTTTTGCCCGAACATATCGCGGACGTTTTGCCGTCCGAGGCACGCAAGATCGAAGAGCTGCGCCGCCTGATGCTGGATAATTTCCGGCGTTATGGCTACGAACTCGTGATGCCGCCACTGCTGGAGTACATCGAGTCGCTGATGACGGGCGCCGGTCAGGATACCGACCTGCGCACCTTCAAGCTGGTCGACCAGATCACCGGCCGCATGCTGGGCCTGCGTGCCGACATGACGACCCAGGTCGCCCGCATCGATGCCCACCTGCTGAACCGTGCCTCCGTTACCCGCCTGTGCTATGCGGGGCCGGTGCTGCACACCCGTCCATCGGGGCTGCACGCCACCCGCGAACCGCTGCAGATCGGCGCCGAGATCTATGGCCATGCCGGCCTGGAAGCGGATGCCGAGATCCAGGAGCTGGCCCTGGCCTCGCTCGAGATGGCCGGTTTCGCCGACGTGCGGCTGGACCTGGCCCACGTGGGCGTGCTGCGCGCGATCCTCGACCAGGACGCCGCCGCGAAACGCGACCATGACGCCATCGTGCAGCTGCTGCGTGCGAAGGATGTCCCGGGCCTGCGCGACCTGACCGCACAGTACGCCGCCGCCACGCGCGACGCGCTGCTGGCACTGCCGAACCTGTATGGCGACGTGGACGTGCTGGCCGCCGCGAAACATGCGCTGCCGGACCTGCCGGGCATCGCCAGGGCGCTGGCCGAACTGGCCGCGCTGGCCGCGTCCGCGATCGGCCGCGCCGAAGTGGCGGTCGACCTGGCCGACCTGCGCGGTTACCAGTACGAAAGCGGCGCCACCTTCGCGCTGTACGTGCCGGGCCTGCCGAACGCGGTGGCGCGTGGCGGCCGCTACGACCATGTGGGCGAAGCCTTCGGCCGCGCCCGCCCCGCCACGGGCTTTTCGATGGACCTGCGCGAGCTGGCGCGCCTGCTGCCGACAGCGGACCGCAAGCATGCGATCCGCGCGCCATGGGGCAATTCGCCCGAGCTGAAAGAACGTATCGCCGAACTGCGCAAGTCCGGCGAAGTTGTGATCCAGTCCCTGCCGGGTCACAGCAATGAACAGGACGAGTTCGAGTGCGACCGCGCGCTGGTGCTCGACGAGAGTGGTAGTAACTGGATTCTTAAAAACTTAGGTTAGTGTGATGTCAAAAAAAATCACTGCAACAAACGTGGTCGTCATCGGTACCCAATGGGGCGATGAAGGCAAGGGCAAAATCGTCGACTGGCTGACGGAACACGCGCAAGGCGTGGTGCGCTTCCAGGGCGGCCACAACGCCGGCCACACGCTGGTGATCGGCGGCGTGAAGACCGCGCTGCAGCTGATCCCTTCGGGCATCATGCGCCCTGGCGTGGCCTGCTACATCGGCAACGGTGTCGTGGTGTCGGTGCCGGACGTGCTGCGCGAGATCGACAAGCTGGAAGCGGTGGGCGTGGAAGTCGCTTCGCGCCTGATGGTTTCCGAAGCCTGCCCGGTGATCCTGCCTTACCACACCGCGCTCGATGGCGCCCGTGAAGCGGCCCGCGGCGCCGCCAAGATCGGCACCACCGGCAAGGGCATCGGCCCGGCCTACGAAGACAAGGTGGCGCGCCGCGCCATCCGCGTTGCCGACCTGCTCAACGAAAAGCGTTTCGCCGAAAAGCTGGCCGAAAACCTGGACTACCACAACTTCGTGCTGGAAAACTACCTGAAAGCCCCGAAGGTCGAGTACCAGAAGACGCTGGACGACGCGCTGGCCTACGTGCCGCGCCTGCGCCCGATGGTGGCCGACGTGTCGAGCGCGCTGTATGCCGCGCACAAGGCCGGCGCCAACCTGCTGTTCGAAGGCGCGCAGGGTTCGCTGCTGGACGTGGACCATGGCACCTATCCGTTCGTGACGTCGTCGAACTGCGTGGCCGGCAATGCCGCCGCCGGTGCCGGCGTGGGCCCGAACATGCTGCACTACATCCTGGGCATCACCAAGGCCTACACGACGCGCGTGGGTTCCGGCCCGTTCCCGTCCGAGCTGCCGACCGATGCCGGCGTGGGCCACCACCTGGCCCAGGTCGGCCATGAATTCGGCACCGTGACGGGCCGTGCCCGCCGCTGCGGCTGGTTCGACGCCGCGCTGCTGCGCCGCTCGGTGCAGATCAACGGCGTGTCGGGCATGTGCCTGACCAAGCTGGACGTGCTGGACGGCCTGGAAACGCTGAAGCTGTGCACCGGCTACATGCTCGATGGCCGCAAGATCGACATCTTCCCGGTCGGCGCCGAAGACGCGGGCCGTTGCGAACCGATCTACGAAGAAATGCCGGGTTGGACCGACAGCACCGTTGGCGCGAAATCGCTGGCGGCCCTGCCGGCAACCGCCCGCGCCTACATCAAGCGCATCGAGGAACTGGTCGGCGTACCCGTCGACATGGTTTCCACTGGTCCGGACCGCGAAGACACCATCGTGCTCCGTCACCCGTTCGAATAAATTTTCGAAGTACAGCTACAAGCAAGAGAGAAAATATGAGCACCCCTCAATCCGACGACAAGCACCTGTGGGTGACCTGGGATGAGTACAACCGCCTGGTCGAAGGCCTGGCCCTGAAAGTCTACGAGTCGGGCTTCAAGTTCGACATGGTGCTGTGCCTGGCGCGCGGCGGCGTGCGCCCCGGCGACGTGTTCTCGCGCATCTTCGACGTGCCCCTGGCGATCCTGTCGACCAGCTCCTACCGCGCCGACAAGGGCACGGTGCAGGGCGACCTCGATATCGCCAAATACATCACGGTGACGCGCGGCTCGCTGGCCGGCAAGATCCTGCTGGTGGACGACCTGGCCGACTCCGGTGTCACGCTGATGAAGGTGATCGATCACCTGAAGGCCAACTACAGCGATGTCGAAGAGGTGCGTTCGGCCGTGATCTGGACCAAGGGCAGCTCGGCCTTCAAGCCGGACTACCAGATGCAGGAACTGCCGCACAACCCGTGGATCCACCAGCCGTTCGAGGACTACGACGGCCTGCGCCCGCACCAGCTGGCGTCGTGGCTGAAAAAAGGCGAATCGAACGCATAAGCGTTTGCGCCTGCGCGACAATGGCGGAGGGCCGGAAGGCCTTCCGCCATTTTTCGTTCCAGTACCTGAAACACAAGAATAAAGAGATCGCCTCGATGACCGAAAGCTTCTTCCAGACCTTCATCCTGCTGCTGCTGGTGACCGACCCGTTCGGCAACGTGCCGCTGTTCGCCACCGCGCTGCAGCCGGTGCCGCTGGCGCGGCGGCCGAAAATCGTGGTGCGCGAATGCCTGATAGCCTTCATCGTGCTGCTGGTCTTCATGTTCTTCGGCCGGCCCTTCCTGCATGCGCTGAACCTCTCGGAAGTGTCGCTGCGCATCGCCGGCAGCGTGATCCTGCTGCTGATCGCGATCCGCATGGTGTTTCCGCACCCGGATGGCGTGCTGGGACGGAACGAGGGCGGCGAGCCGTTCATCGTGCCGCTGGCGATCCCCGCGCTGGCCGGCCCCTCGGCACTCGCCACGGTGCTGCTGTTCTCCAGCGAGACCAGGGGCGACGTGATGATCCACGTCGCCGCGCTGGCCGCCGTGGTGGTGGTCTGGCTGGCCGTGTTCCTCGGCGCCGACCGCCTGCAGCGGGTGCTCGGCACCCAGGTGATGACAGCCTTCGAGCGGCTGATGGGCCTCATTCTCGCCGCCATGTCGATCGAGATGATGCTGGGCGGGATCCGCGAGTTCGTCAAGACCCTGTAGCAACGGCGCGCCCGTGCCACGTTAAGGAATATTGCCCAGAAACGGGGTCAGACCGGATCGCCGGACCGCCCGTTTCTGGGCAATAAAAAACGCCGCGGTGACGCGGCGTTTTTTGTGGCAGGCAGGCTTACTTGCCCGTGATCGAAATCACATCGGCCCCGGGCGCGCCGAACATCTGCTCCTTCAGCAGGTGCAGCTGGTCGCGCACCTGCGCGGCCTTTTCGAACTCCAGGTTCTTGGCGTGCTCGATCATCAGCTTTTCGAGGCGCTTGATTTCCTTCGAGGCCTGCTTCTCGCTCATCGACTCGTACTTGGCCACTTCCTGTGCGGCCTGCAGCTCGGCGCCTTTCTTGTTCGGGTCGTACACGCCGTCGATCATGTCCTTGATGACCTTGCTGACGCCGCGCGCGATGATGCCGTGCTTCTCGTTGTGGGCAAGCTGCTTGGCGCGGCGCCGCTCGGTCTCGCCGATCGCGCGCTTCATCGAGTCGGTCATCTGGTCCGCATACAGCAGCGCCACGCCGTTCAGGTTGCGCGCGGCGCGGCCGATGGTCTGGATCAGCGAACGCTCGGAGCGCAGGAAGCCTTCCTTGTCCGCGTCCAGGATCGCCACCAGCGACACTTCGGGCAAGTCGAGGCCCTCGCGCAGCAGGTTGATGCCGACCACCACGTCGAACGTGCCGATGCGCAGATCGCGCAGGATTTCCACGCGTTCGACCGTTTCGATATCGCTGTGCAGGTAGCGCACCTTGATGCCATGGTCGCCCAGGTACTCGGTAAGCTGTTCGGACATGCGCTTGGTCAGCGTGGTCACCAGCACGCGCTCGTTCTTGGCCACCCGGTCGTTGATCTCCGAGAGCAGGTCGTCGACCTGCGTGCGCGCAGGGCGCACGATGACCAGCGGGTCGACCAGGCCGGTCGGCCGCACCACCTGTTCCACCACCTGGTCGGCATGCTTCTGCTCGTAATCGGCCGGCGTGGCCGAGACAAAGATCATCTGCCGCATCTTGCTCTCGAATTCCTCGAACTTGAGCGGGCGGTTGTCGAGCGCCGACGGCAGCCGGAAGCCGTAATCGACCAGGTTGGTCTTGCGCGAGCGGTCGCCGTTGTACATGGCCGACAGCTGGCCGACCAGCACGTGCGACTCGTCCATGAACATCAGCGCATCCTTCGGCAGGTAGTCGATCAGCGTCGGCGGCGGCTGGCCCGGCATCGCACCGCTGAGGTGGCGCGAATAGTTCTCGATGCCTTTCGTGAACCCGATTTCGGCCATCATCTCCAGGTCGAAGCGGGTGCGCTGCTCGAGGCGCTGCTCCTCGATCAGCTTGCCCTCCTGGCGGAAGAATTCCAGGCGGTCGCGCAGTTCGGCCTTGATCGATTCGATCGCGCGCAGCACCGTCGAGCGCGGCGTCACGTAGTGCGAACCGGGGTAGACGGTAAAACGCGGGATCTTCTGGCGCACGCGACCCGTCAGCGGATCGAACAGCTGGATCGATTCCAGCTCGTCGTCGAACATCTCCAGGCGCACCGCCAGTTCCGCGTGCTCGGCGGGGAAGATGTCGATCGTGTCGCCGCGCACGCGGAACGTGCCGCGGCCAAAATCCACTTCATTGCGCGTGTACTGCATCTGGATCAGGCGCGCGATCACGTCGCGCTGGCTGAGCTTGTCCTTGGCGCGCAAGGTCAGGATCATCTGGTGGTATTCGTTCGGATTACCGATACCGTAGATCGCCGACACGGTGGCCACGATGACCACGTCGCGCCGCTCCATCAGCGATTTCGTGCACGACAGCCGCATCTGTTCGATGTGCTCGTTGATCGACGAATCCTTCTCGATGAACAGGTCGCGCTGCGGCACATAGGCTTCCGGCTGGTAATAATCGTAGTAAGAGACGAAATACTCGACGGCGTTCTGCGGGAAGAATTCGCGGAACTCGCTGTACAGCTGGGCCGCCAGCGTCTTGTTCGGCGCGAACACGATTGCCGGGCGGCCCATGCGGGCGATCACGTTGGCCATCGTGTAGGTCTTGCCGGAGCCGGTCACGCCGAGCAGCGTCTGGAACGACAGGCCATCCTCGATGCCTTCGCACAGGCTGTCGATCGCGGTCGGCTGGTCGCCGGCGGGCGGGAAGGGCTGGTGCAGCTTGAACGGCGAATCGGGGAACGTCAGCACGGTAGGCTCGGGAGCCCCGGCCAGTGATAAATCAGCCATGAAGTCAGACCTTTGCTAGAATAGGGAGTTGCACAGCACACTGTGCAGTCATCGCACGTCGATCAGTACACCTGTCACCGCCGTGCGTCGCAATTTGCCGTGCGTGGCGATCGCCTGCATCGTAATAGCTATGCATCAAATAGCCATGCATCAAAATCGTGCATCAAATTGCTGCGCATCAAATTGCTGCTTGTAATGCTCACCCCGCTGCGAATCGCATTCAATCGAATCCAATCCTATCATGACGAATCCTTCCGTTTTCAGTGCCATCGAGATGGCTCCGCGCGACCCGATCCTGGGCATCACCGAAGCCTTTAACGCCGATACCAACCCCAACAAGATCAACCTGGGCGTGGGTGTTTATTATGACGACAACGGCAAAGTACCGCTGCTTTCGTGCGTACAGAAGGCTGAAAACATCCTGATTGAACAGCCAGCCCCGCGCACGTACCTGCCGATCGAAGGCCTGGCCGCGTATGACAAAGCGGTGCAGGAACTGGTATTTGGGGCCGATAGTGCCGTAGTTCAAGAGCGCCGTGCGATCACCGTGCAGGCCATCGGCGGCACCGGCGCACTGAAGCTGGGCGCCGACTTCCTGAAGCGCTTCTCGCCGAGTTCCGACGTTTATATCAGCGATCCGAGCTGGGAAAACCACCGCGCGCTGTTTGAAAGCGCCGGCTTCAAGGTCAACAATTACGCCTACTACGACGCCGCCACCCATGGCGTAAACTTCGAAGGCATGCTGGCCGCGCTGAAGGCCATGCCGCAAGGCGCCGTGGTCGTGCTGCACGCCTGCTGCCACAACCCGACCGGCGCCGACCTGTCCCAGCAGCAATGGGACCAGGTGATCGCCGCCGTCGCCGCTGGCGGCCTGGTGCCTTTCCTCGACATGGCCTACCAGGGCTTTGGCGCCGGCATCGCCGAAGACGGCGCCGTGGTGCGCCGCTTCGCCGCCACCGGCGTGCCGCTGCTGGTGTCGAACTCGTTCTCCAAGTCGTTCTCCCTGTACGGCGAGCGCGTGGGCGCGTTGTCCGTCGTGGCATCCACGTCGGAAGAAGCATCGCGCCTGCTGTCGCAACTGAAGCGCGTGGTGCGCACCAATTATTCGAACCCGCCAGTGCACGGCGGCAAAGTAGTCGCCACCGTGCTGGCCACGCCGGAACTGCGCCAGCTGTGGGAAGAAGAGCTGGCTGCCATGCGCGTGCGCATCAAGGCGACGCGCGACCAGTTCGTGCAAAAGCTGAAGGACAAGGCGCCAGGCCACGATTTCGACTTCGTGCGCCAGCAGGTGGGCATGTTCTCGTATTCGGGCCTGACCAAAGAGCAGGTCAACAAGCTGCGCGACGAGTCGATCTACGCTGTCGACACCGGCCGCATCTGTGTTGCTGCATTGAACTCGAAGAACATCGATATCGTGGTTGACGCAATCGCCAAAGTTCTTTAAAATCTTGCTTCTTCGTTGACGCAAGTCAGCGAGGAAACAAGAAGTAGCAAGAAATGGCAGCAGACGATACCTTGAAGTATCTTGCAAATGTTGCTTTAAGAGTATAGAATGCTGCTTCTAATCCCTGATAGCTCAGTTGGTAGAGCGACGGACTGTTAATCCGCAGGTCCCTGGTTCGAGTCCAGGTCGGGGAGCCAGAATTCATGCAGAAAGCCCAGCCTTGCGGTTGGGCTTTTTGCATTTCACCGCCTTCTTTGCCGCTTCGTCACCCCTTCGTTACCTTTTTTATCCTTCAAATACGAGCCATCATATGGAAAACATCGATCAGCGATACATGGTCCAGCAGAACAAGATCAGCGACGGCGAAAAGAAGCCGCCGGTCTTTGCCAAGGTCATGCGCAGCAAGGAAGGGGTGTTCGAGGGCGTTTCCTTTATCAAGAACAAGGACAAGGCAACCGTCATGACGGTCACCCAGGCGCAGGAAGTGATCGACTGGGCGGCAAAGAAGAAAGCGGCGGCCAAGGAGTATGAGACCAGGATCATTTGCCTGGGGCAGTAAGGCAGCAGGCGAGCCACGTTAGATCGAGAACCGGCATCTTGAAAGGCCGCGCCTGGGCGCGGCCTTTTTCATTTTCGCCGGGATCATCACCGGCCTTAAAGCAGCCGCCGCGCTGCCACCGCCAGCTCGACCGTGCTAATGATCTTGAGAATCCCCGAGCTCCCGCGGCGCTGGCCATCACCAGCGGAATCACGCGTTGCGACACGGAAGCAGGGCACTCGGCCAGGTTGTGCAGGTTGATCTCGGTAGGTCGGCCGTGACGATCATGCTGTCGTCACTGATGCCCATGTCCACGTCCTCGGTCCACACCAGCTCGCATATGCTGTCGCACTCGCCGTAGCGTGCCCTGACCAGATGACCCGGGAAGAGTTAACTATCCATTTGCTTGGCCAACAAATTTAGCTGACGCTCTTCAATATTTCTCTTAGCGGGACCGATGAGAATGAAGGAAGAGGCTGCTTCCTCTACTGCAACTGGACAGTGCTTCGTCGTCTGTGCTGCGCCATGCAGTTCCATCATTCACTCAGGAGCGACACTATGGCAATCGACGTTTATTTCCAAATCGACGGTATCAAGGGCGAATCTCAAGATTCGCTGCACCAAGGCTGGATTGAGATTTCTTCGGCTCAGTGGGGTGTGCTTCAACCTCGAAGTGCCACTGCTTCAACTGGTGGCGGGCACACAGCAGAACGTTGTGAACACCGTACTTTGTCGCTCAGCAAGCTATCCGACCTGTCTTCTCCGATCCTGATGCAGCACTGCTCGATGGGGAAGACAATTCCCAAGGCTAAGCTCGAAATCATGCGTGCCGATGGCCAAGGGAACCCGGTGCGGTACTACGAGGTGGAGCTGGAAAATGTGATGATCGCTAGCATGGAGCAACTGGTGACCGCAGGCAGTATCCTGCACGATTCCATCGGATTGCGTTTTTCCAAGGTTAAATGGAAGTACACACAGCAAAAGATTAGTGGTGGTACTGCCGGCAATACATCAGGCGGATGGGATCTTGCAAGTAACAAGTGCGCATAAAGGACTATGCCATGATTGACGAAGACAACGATCTGCGCCGCCCGCGTCCCCCGAGTGATTCACGCGGCTTCTTCATGCTTCCGCAAGCTCCTATGGACTCAGGTTATTACGTCTACGGTAACCTTCACGGACGTCCGGCGAAAGGCGCATACCAGTATGCCCACCCGCTAATGATGACCTCGATCCTGAAAGTTGCCCTTGAGTGGCAAGCTATTGACAAGCGCCGTTTTGGCGTGGGAGATATCAGCTTACCTGGAGGAATACAAACGCTAGACCACGGAGGACACAAGAGCGGTTTGAATGTGGACATTCGCCCATTGCGAAAAGACGGGCGGGAAGAACCAGTGACGTGGAATGACCCGCAGTATGACCAGATAGCCACTTACGCCTTGATAAAGCTCTTCCAAACATACGCGCCTGTCCAGAGCATTATTTTTAACGACCCCGGCATTCCATTCCTGGTAAGGCTGAAGAAGCATGACGATCATTTTCATCTGAACTTGCGAGGATAAGCATGCGCTACAAAACCTGGCTGGTGTACGTGGTCGCAGCGGTACTCCCTGTCGCACACGCAGCAGATCTGTCGGGCGACCCGTCAGGCCTCTGGAAAACTCTCCCCGGAATTTACAAAATTCATTCCGGAACTGTCGCCGACCGTACTCCGCCAGCCGGAAGCGATCGCAAGCTGACGATCCACGTGGACGGGAAGGCCGCGCGAGAGATATTCGACTCGATTGGTCCTGACGAGCAGCAAACCTGCAATGGAGCGCAGGGTGACCGGGACCGTCGCAGAAAAGGCATATATTGTACGTATGATCCAACCGACGCGAAAGCCAAGGGCGGTCCATATAACTGCTGGATCGGGGTAAATCTTGTTACGGGTGAGGCAGAAAACAACGTCAGCTGCTAACCTGCGTTCAAAACATGCGAACGCAGCTTGAAAGCAAGACTTAAAAGGCCGTGCCTGGGCGCGGCCTTTTTCATTTTCGCCGGGAGCATCACCGGCCTTAAAGCAGCCGCCGTGCCGCCACCGCCTGCACGTTGATGGCGCCGGTCGCGGCGGTATACACCGCCGTCACTGCCAGCTCGACCGTGCTGATGATCTCCAGGATTCCCGAACTCAGCGGCAGGTTGCCCTCCACCGTAGCACCCAGCATCTGCTGCTGCAGGCGGCAGCAGTCGTCCATCGTGGCCGTGTGCGGCGGCAGCGTGATCACATCCATCGCCGTGACCTTGGCCAATTGCGGCTCGCGGCCCACCACGGCGCCGGCCAGCACCAGCGGAATCACCCGTTTCAGCACCGGGGCGGGGCGCTCGGCCAGGTTGTGCAGGTTGATCTCGGTGGCATAGCGCCCCGGCGCCATGGGGGCGCAGCCGCAGCAGCTGTCTTCCTGGTGGCCGCAGACGAAATTCACGCTCCAGACATACAGCCGGATGTCCGTCGCGCCGACCGTGACGGCGGGCCGGTCCGGCTGGCCGATGACGATGCCCGGCGGCTCGCCGCTGGCCACGTCCCAACAGACGTCGACGCGATAGCTGCCGTTGCCCAGGTCGGTAACGGGGCTGGCGAGGATCGAGCCCGGTGCGGGCGTGATCGCCATGTCGGCCGCGCGGCCGGGGCCGAAGCGGTTGCCGTACCGGTCGCGCGGCGTGAACGTCATGCGCAGGCAGTCGCGGCCATCGGGGCCGGGGCCGAGCGGATCGGTCGTGACGATCGTGTTGCCGCCATCGATGCCCACGTCCACGTGCTCGGTCCACACCAGTTCGCGCATGCCGTCGCACTCGCCGTAGCGCGCCCTGGCGTGGAAGGTGTAATGGCCCTCCATGCGCAGGTAGTCCGGCAGCAGGATGCCGGCCGAACCGCCGCCTTCGAACGAACCACGGGTGCTGGCGGCATCGTCTTCCAGCGTAAAGTGGTCCTCTACATACTGGATTGCCGGCGGACCACTACCTTCAATTGCCTTCAAGGTGGCCTGGCGCGGCGGGATCGTGTCGCCGTTGATCGGCAGCGCCGGGCCCAGGCCCGCATCGCTGAGGAGGTTGCCGAGGCCCTTGTCGGGCCGCGTCACCGTCAGCTCGGCATGCACGTGCTGGGGCCAGCTGTGATCGGCATGGCGGATGCGCAGCAAGGGCGAGATCGCGTCGCCGGTATAGCGGCGGCGCCGTTCCTCGGGTTCGCGCAGCAGCCGCGGGCCGCCGGCCGGGATGATCGAGACGAAGAAGCGCAGCGCCGGCGCGGGTGGCGGGAACTCGCCGCCGCCGCCGGGCCGCAGCACTTCGACCTGCCATGCGCCATCGCGCTCGCCGCCTTGCGGCAGCGGCACGCGCAGGTAGGCCCAGTTGCGGCCCTGCGAGCTGTCGACGCCGGTGGTGGTGGCGCTGACGATCGTGCCGCCCGGCGTGCGAAAACGCACGTCGAGCCAGGCATCGGTGCGGTCCCAACCGACGACGGCCGTGAGCCGTTCCTCGCCACACACGTTGAAGGTGACCGGTGCCGCATCGGCGCCGGCCGGCAGGTCGGTTTCCGGATCGAGCAGCACGCCGGCCTCGAAGATGTTGCCGAATGCCTGGGAGAAGAACTTCAGCAGCGCGAGCCCGCCGCTGGCGCGCGTAAACAGGCCGCCATGGTTCGAGGCCAGCGTGGAGAGCAGCGTGCTGTCCAGGTTCGAATCGGCGCCCAGGCCGATCGCGTGCACGTCGATGCCGCCCAGCGAAGGTTCCACGTCGGCGATCGACGGCGCCTGGTTCTGCAGCCCGTCGGTGAGCAGCAGGATCGCGCGCGGGTTCGCGTCGGGCATGGGGAATTGCGCGCGCGCCGCATCGAGCCCGCTGCCGATGCCGGTGGCGCCGCCCGAGGCCAGGCTGCCGACGATACCGCCGGCGAATGGCGGCCCGCCGACCAGCGTGTTCTTGTTCGGGTCCGTGACGGGCGCGATGCTGAACGACGGCGGGCCGGCGCTGGTGCTGAACGAGACCAGGCCGGCGCGGTTGCCGGTGCCGGCGCGCACCAGCTGGACGAACAGCGACACCGCATCCTTCGCCGCATCGATCTTGCGCCGGCCCGTGCCGTCCGGTTCGTCCATGCTGCCCGAGCGGTCGATCACCAGCATCACGTCGCGCGTGATGGGCGGCGGGGGCGACGGGGCGATCTGCGCGAGGAACGTGGCAGTGGGGAAGTACGACAGCTGCGAGCCCGAACACGGCGCCCCGTTCGACAGCACGCCGACGATGCGGCCGGCCGCGTCGAACAGCCCGGAGCCGGAACTGCCGCCGGAGACATGGAAGCTGTTCGGCACGCGTATGGAAAAGGTGCCGCTCGAGGTGACCGTGGCGAAGCCCGGATGGGGCAGCGACAGTTTCTTGACCGCGCCGTTCGGATGGTGGATGCCGAACACCTGCTCGCCGACGGCGGGAAGGTCGGGCCGCAGCGTCACCGGGGCGATGCCGGCCGGGCCGGTTTTCAACCGCAGCAGGCTGAAGTCGAAACCGGAATCGAAGCGCTGCTGCAGCGCCGCGGATACCTTGTGGAAGCGGGCCGCGTAGCCGGCCGGGCGGCTGCCGTCGCATTCCGTTTCATAGCCGAACACGACCGAGCTGGTCAATGCTTCGGCCGGCGTGTGGCAGTGGCCGGCGGAGAGTACCTTGTCGGCATCGACCAGCGTGACAGTGCAGGTGGACACCGATTCCAGTTCGCCCGGCGCATGGCCGGGGTGGATCGACACGATCATGCCGACGCTTTGCGCCACCTGCCGGCGCAGGTCGCCAGCCGGAACGCAGCGCACGTTTTCCCAGTTTGGCGGTGGCGAGCAGAACCAGAATGGGTCATACGTGGGTTCGGTGTACGCGGGGTCGGGCAGGAACGGATCGCTGTTCGAGAACGACGGATGGCCGGTTTCGCCGGCATGCCGCTCGCCGCGGCCATAGCGGTCGACCTGTGCGCTGCCGGACGGGGCGCCGCTGGCGATGTAGCGCACCGCGACCGTGCTGCCGCCGAGCGCGTGCACGTTGACGGGCCGCGTCCAGAACGCGCCGCCGTCGGCCGCCGTGAACACGTCGGTGTCGTAGCCCAGGTCCACTTCGATGCGGTTGGCGCCTGGCAGGTTCACGTTCTGGAAATGCAGCATGACGAACTTGGTGCCGCCCGGCGCCGCCACGTGGGCGAAGTTGATGGCCCAGGTATCCGGTGCGGTGGGCGGGCTGCCGGTGTCCGGCCCGAGCGTGACGGGCGCGCCGAGCACCTGCACGGTGCCTGTGATGTGCGACATGATGGCCTCCCGTCAGAGCGCCCGGCCGTCGACCTGGACCACGTCGATGCCGGTGCCGGTGGTATAGATCGCCGTGACCGCCACATCGGCCGTGGCGGTGATTTCCATGAGGCCGATCGTCAGCGCATCGACCGGGGCGCCGAACAGCAGGCCTGTGATGCGGCAGCAATCGTCCATGGTGGCCGTGTGCGGCGGCAGCTCGATGCTGTCTTCCGCGCGGCTGGTGCCGAAGCGGGGTTCGCGGCCCACCGGTGCGCCGGCCAGCACCACGGGAATGAAGCGCTTGCGCACCGTGACCGCCGCCTGCCCATAATTGTGGATGCTGACCTGCGTGGCATACCGGCCCGGCTGCACGGGGCTGCAGCCGCATGCCTCGGGCTGCGTGCCGCAGACGAATTTCACCGAGTAGCGCACCGTTTTTTGCCGGCAGGCGGGAATCGTGACCTGCACCTTTTTTGCGGCCACGATCCTGCGGTCGGCCACCACGTCCAGCGTGCCGGTGATCACCTGGTCGCTGTCCTTGCAGGCGATGCCCTGGAAGCGCACTTCGAATTTCAGCACGTGTTCCACTTTGCCATCCAGCGGACCGTAGCCGCCGGCCGGCGCGATCGAGGCGACCAGGGGCGCGATGGACGCGGACGGCACCAGGTTCAACTGATCGATGCCGTTCGAATCGGGGTTCTTCGGCACCGTGACGATGATGATTTCATCGAACGTGTCGCCCGGGTTCAGCGTCAGCGTGTTGGTGTCGGGCGAGATCGTGACCGGCGCCAGCGCAGGCTGATGCGATGTGCCGGAATCGGCACCGGGACCGGTTCTGGAACCG
>DASVVD010000514.1:0-4745 GCA_036386715.1 Pseudoduganella sp. | reverse complement strand
CGCACCCACAGCATGTATTTGTTGGCCGAGATTTCCGGAATCGCCCCGAGCGAGGCATCGACCGTCAGCCGCAACATCTGGAACGTCTTCCCCTGCAGCATTTGCTGGTAGCTGCCGGCATTGGCGATCATCTTCTTGGTCGAGCCGGAATCGCGCAGCAGCCGCAGCACGATCGCCAGCGCGTCGAACAGTGGTGCCAACGGCGCGAACCAGGTGACGATGTCGCCGTAGCGCTGTTCGAACGGGCGCTGCTGCCACGCGTAATACGACGGCAGGTCGAAATCGCAGGCGCCGCCGGGAATGATGGTGCGGCCGCGAATGCTCATCAGCCATTCGTTGTCGCGCACGTTCTGTCCGGTCTTGCCCTGCGAAGCCACCAGCGCGGACGACACGCTGTCGAGCTCCTCGAGGATCGCATCGAGCATCTCGGCCTGCACGGCGGGATTGGTGCGGTAACCCATCAGCGTTTGCTTCTGGCGCTCGATTTCCTGCAGCAGGTCGGATTTCAGGTCGGCGCGGCCGGCCACCTCGAGCATGTCGAAGATCGTGGCGAGGGCCACGTGATGCTGCAGCGCGTGTTCCTGGTTCAGGAAGAACTTGAACTTCTCGTACAGGTCCTCGAGGCGCAGCAACGTGCGGATGCGCTCGTTGAAAGGATATTCATAGACGATCAAAGTGAATCCCTCGTGGGTAGGCCTGAAATATGCCCGTGATTCTGAACCATGCGAGGCAAAAATACAAACGTTGTTAATCCTTTTTTACCAGTTCTTCACTGCTTCTTCAGCCATCGTTAAGTAAGTCGCATGCAAGCGGTCGACTTGCGGTAACAGCGCGGCCAGTTCGCCGCCGTTGTCGATGACATCGTCCGCGGCGGCAAGCCGCGCCTGCCGCGTCGCCTGCGCCGCCATGATGGCCTGCACCTGCGCGGCCGGCAGCGCACTGCGCGCGATCACGCGTGCCACCTGTACCTCTTCGGGGCAGTCGACCACGAGCACGCGGTCCACGCGTTCTTTCCACGTCCCCGATTCGACCAGCAGCGGCACATCGAAGAGTACGTAGGGTCCCGTGCCCAGCAGGCTCTCGGCCAGCACGGCAGCGCGGATCATCGGGTGCAGGATGCCCTCCAGGCGGCGCTTGGCATCGGGTTGCGAGAACACCAGCGCGCGCATCCTGGCGCGGTCCAGCGCGCCGTGCGCATCGGCGAACTCCTCGCCGAACGCGGCCAGCAGCGCCGGCATCGCGGCGCCGTGCGCCAAGGTAAGGCCGCGTGCGATCGCGTCGGTATCGACGATATCCGCGCCCCGCTCGGCGAACAGCCGGGCGACCACGCTCTTGCCGCTGCCGATGCCGCCGGTCAGGCCAACCGTCAACCTGCTCCTGGAACCGGCGCTCATGCCGCGCCCAGCAGCCTGCTGGTGAACCCCGCGATCTGCGGCCCGAACAGCAGCGCAATCATGCCCGCGGCCGCCAAATACGGGCCGAACGGGATCGGGTTCTCCCGGCCGCGTTTGGCGAACAGGATCAGGCCGATACCGACCAGCGCGCCCACCACCGAAGACAGCAGGATGATCGTCGGCAGCATCGCCCAGCCCAGCCACGCGCCCAGCGCGGCCAGCAGCTTGAAGTCGCCGTAGCCCATGCCTTCCTTCCCCGTCACCAGCTTGAACAGCCAATACACGGACCACAGCATCAGGTAGCCGGCGGCGGCGCCGATCACCGCGTCGGCCAGCGGCACGAACGTGCCGTTCAGGTTCACCAGCAGCCCGGCCCACAGCAGCGGGTAGGTCAGGTCGTCCGGCAGCAGCTTGGTATCGGCATCGATGAATGTCATCGCGATCAGCAGATAGGCGAACAGCAGCGTGGCGAGACCGGTCCAGCCGCTGCCGAACTGCCATACCAGCACCGCCGACAACGCGCCGGTCAGTGCCTCGATGACGGGGTAGCGTGCCGAAATCGGCGTCTTGCACTTGCTGCATTTGCCGCGCAGCGCCAGCCAGCTGATGACCGGAATGTTCTCCAGCGCCGTGATCTGGTGGCCGCAGTGGCCGCAGCGCGAACGCGGCACCATCAGGTTGAAGCGGTCGGTATGCGGCAGCGGCAGGCCCGATTCGCTGGCCACGTAGTTGTCCGATTCGCGCTGCATCATCTTCGGCACGCGGTAGATGACCACGTTCAGGAAGCTGCCGACCAGCAGGCCGAAGATGGCGGCGATGATCGCGGCGGGGAGGGTGGCGGGCGGGGAAAAGAGGAAGAGTGACTCGAGCATGTGTGGGTTCCGTGACCGTGGCGCACCAGGGCGGGAAATGAAAACCAGAGCTTACACCACCATTTGCCATTTGCAGATGGCTTCACGCTGCCGTTGTTCAACGCAGCCGGGCCAGGCTTCCTTCAGCGCTACCGGTTCCAGGCTCAGCCATGCGACAGGATATTTGCAATATCGATACGATTCACCCAAGCACAACCCAAGACCAGGACCATGCAATGTCAGCACAGATAACGAACGGCCCGATCCCCCGGCATCCGCCTGGGCGGCTGCATGCCATCCTGCTTGCCGGGACGGTTCCCCTGTTTCTTGGCGCACTGGCGAGCGATGCCGCCTACTATCAGACCTACCAGATCCAGTGGAGCAATTTTGCATCGTGGCTGATTGCCGGCGGCCTGCTGTTCGGCGGTCTCGCCCTGCTGCTCTCCGTGGCTGGCCTGCTCCGTGCCCGGCGCAAGACCGGGCGGCTGCTGACTGGCCTGCTGTTCTTGCTGGTGACCTGGGTGCTGGGGCTGTGCAACGCCTTTGTGCATGCCAAGGATGCATGGGCGGCGATGCCGGATGGCCTGATCCTGTCGGTGGTCGTTGCCGCGCTGGCCTGCATCGCGACCTGGATCAGCCTGGATACGCGTCCGGAGGTGGCGAAATGAAGCCAGTGAAGCCAATCAAGCCACTGACATGGTTGGGCATGGCGCTGTTGCTGGCCGCATGCGCCGACAAGGGAGACAGCGAGCAGGCGCGCGGGCCGGCTCCCCGGCTGCCGGAACCCGAACGCGGTTTGCTGCCCAGCATGAAGATTGCCGAGCCGGTGGCGTGGGGGAGCCAGAAGCCAACCGTACCGAAGGGTTTCAGCATCACCGCGATCGCCACCGACCTGAAAATTCCGCGACAGACCCTGGTGCTACCCAATGGCGATATCCTCGTCGCGGAAGGCCGCGGCGGCAATGCGGCGAAGCTCAAACCCAAGGACGTGATCGCCGGCTATATCAAGGCGCAAGGCAACACCAAGGTGGAAGGCGGCAATCGCCTGACCTTGCTGCGCGATGCCGATGGCGACGGCCGTTACGAGGTGAAAACCATCTTCGCGGAAAATCTCGACGCACCTTACGGCCTGGCGTTCGCCAATGGCAAGCTGTACGTGGCAAACCAGGATGAACTGGTCAGCTTCGACTACCAGCAGGGGCAGACCAGGGCCGGCGGGCCGCCGGCCAGCATTGCCAGGCTGCCTGCCGAAATCAATCATCACTGGACCAAGTCGCTGACCGTCAGTGCCGATGGGCGGACCCTGTATGTCGGTATCGGCTCGAACAGCAATATTACCGAACGCGGCATGGAGGCCGAGCTCGACCGGGCCCAGGTGTGGCAGATCGACGCCGCGACGGGTGCCCACAAGCCCTATGCGACCGGGCTGCGCAACCCGACGGCCTTGGCGATGCACCCCGACACCGGGAAATTGTGGGCAGTCGTCAACGAACGCGACGAACTGGGACCGGATCTGGTACCGGACTACCTGACTTTGGTGCGCGAAGGCGCCTTCTACGGCTGGCCGTACAGCTACTGGGGGCAGAATGTCGACAAGCGCGTCATGCCGCAACGCCCCGACAAGGTCGCTGCCGCCGTCAAGCCTGACTACGGCCTGGGATCGCACGTCGCCGCGCTCGGTTTGAGTTTTTCCCTGCCGGCGATGGGAGAACAATATGCCCACGGGGCATTCGTCGGTGAGCATGGCAGCTGGAATCGCAGCCAGCCTGTCGGTTACAAAGTGATCTTCGTGCCGTTCAAGGACGGCATGCCCGCCGGCGAGCCGGTCGACTTCGTGACCGGCTTCCGTGATGCCGATGGCAAGACGCGCGGGCGTCCGGTCGGCGTGACGGTCGACCCGCGCGGGGCGCTGATCATCGCGGATGATCTGGCCAATACCGTGTGGCGGGTGGTGCCGGCCCGCTGATTCCGGCCTGGCCGAAGTAGTCCAGTCCCTGCAGCGGGCTGCAGGAACCCGGCACCTGCGCGACCAGTCTTACACCACCGACCCCAGCTTGAAGATCGGCAGGTACATCGCCACCACCAGCCCGCCGATCAGCACGCCGAGGATCACCATGATCGCCGGTTCCATCAGCGACGACAGCGAGGCCACCGCCTCGTCGACTTCCTCCTCGAAGAAGTCGGCCACCTTGCCCAGCATCGCGTCGAGCGCGCCGGATTCCTCGCCGATCGCCACCATCTGCGTCACCATGTTCGGGAACACATCCACGTTCTGCATCGCCACGGTCAGGCTCACGCCGGTCGAGACATCGCTCTGGATCTTGCGCGTGGCGTCCAGGTACACGGCATTGCCGGCGGCGCCGCCCACCGAGTCGAGCGCCTCGACCAGCGGCACGCCGGCGGCGAACCTCGTCGAGAGGGTGCGCGTCCAGCGCGCGATCGTGGCCTTGCGGATCAGGGGGCCGAACACGGGCACCTTCAGCAGCAGCCGGTCCATGGT
>DASVVD010000513.1:0-4227 GCA_036386715.1 Pseudoduganella sp. | reverse complement strand
CGGCCAGCGCGGCGCGCGTCAGGGGCTTGTTGCGCGCGGCGAGGATCGTCAAACCCTGCGCCACCGCCAGCGTTTCCGCGGCCCGCAGGATGCCGCTATCCATGCCGGAAAGCAGGATCACGTCGCCGCCGAAACCGCCCTCGGCCACGGCGCGCAGGAACTCGATGCCATCCATCTCCGGCATCGACAGGTCACAGATCAGCACGTCAGGGCGGAACCCGGGCAGCGCCCGCAGCGCGTTGCGGGCGTCGCTGTCGGCGTGCACGTGGGCATAGCCCAGGCCGCCGATCATGTCCTGCAGCAGTTCCAGCATGAAAGCGTCGTCGTCGAGCAGCATGATGCGCAGAGCGTCGTTCATTTCAGTGTTCGCCAATGGTCGTGTGGTTCATTATATGTTCGCGGATTTCCGAGAGCAGGGGGCGGAACTGCCCGATCAGTGCCCACGCGCCGCGTTCCCCCGCCGGACCGGCAGCCGGCAGCCGTTCCATGCGCTCGCACAGATCGCCCATGCCGATCGCGCCCACGGTGCGGGCGGCCGCCTTCAGGCGATGGCCCAGCTCGCGGATCCGTCCGATATCGCCCGCCGCCAGCGCTTCGTCCAGTTCCGCCAGCCCGGTCTCGGCCGCTTGCAGGAACTTCAATGCGAAGCTGCGGATCTTGTCCGGCTGGTAGCCCAGCACCTGCGCCAGCACGGAAAGGTCGATGATCGCCGGATCGCCCGCCAGTGCCGCATGGGCGCGGCGCGGCGCGGCGCCTTCATCGCCGGTACCGCCTGTGCCGTCATCGTTACTGCCTTTGCCATCGGATCGATCCCCATGGTTGCCGCCAGCCTTCACGCGGCGCTCGGGCAGCCAGAGCGCGATCTTGCGGGCCAGCAGCGCCGGCTGGATGGGCTTGGCGATGAAGTCATCCATGCCGGCCGCCAGGCAGCGCTCGCGCTCCTTGCTGGTGGCGGTGGCCGTCATCGCCAGCACGCGCAGGCCGGCCAGGCGCGTATCGGCGCGGATGCGGCGCGTGGTTTCCAGGCCATCCATCACGGGCATCTGCACGTCCATCAGCACGCAGTCGAAGCTGGCCTCCGCGAGCAGCCCCAGGGCCTCGGCGCCGTTGCCGGCCAGCCGCACCACGGCGCCCGCTTCTTCCAGCATTTCCAGGCCGATCTGCTGGTTGAACGCGTTGTCCTCCACCAGCAGGATATGAGCACCCTGCAGGGCTCCCTGCAGCGCGTCCTGCAGTGAGGCCGGCGCGGCGGCCGGCACTGGTATGTCGGCGGCTACGCCGGCGCCGCTGCCGATGCCGAGGCAGGCCGTGAACCAGAACGTGCTGCCGGCGCCGGGCGCGCTTGAAACGCCCACCTCGCCGCCCATCAGCTGCGCCAGCTGCTTGCAGATCGCCAGCCCCAGGCCGGTGCCACCATAGGCACGCGTGGTCGAGGCGTCGGCCTGCTCGAACGACTGGAACAGCCTGCCCATTTCCTGTTCCGTCATGCCGATGCCTTCGTCGCTGACATCGAAGCGCAGCAGGCACTGCGTGTCGCTGTGCGTCACGCAGTGCACCCGCAGGCCGATCGTGCCATGCTCGCTGAACTTGATGGCGTTGTTGACGTAGTTGATCAGCACCTGGCCCAGCCGCAGCGGGTCGCCGCGCAGCACCGCCGGCACCTGGGGATCGATGTCGATGGCGAGGTGCAGTTGCCGCGCGGCCGCCTTGGGCGCCACCAGCGTGGTCAGCGTTTCGATGACCTGGGACAGCGGGAACTCGACCTGCTCGATATCGAACTTGCCGGCCTCGATCTTCGAGATGTCCAGGATATCGTCGATGATGCCGAGCAGGTGTTCGCCGGCGAAGCGGATCTTTTCCAGGTAATCGCGCTGGCGCGGATCGAGGTCGGTCTTCAGCGCCAGGTGCGCCATGCCGATCACGCCGTTCATCGGCGTGCGGATCTCGTGGCTCATGTTGGCCAGGAACTGGCCCTTGGCCTGGCTGGCCTCTTCGGCCACCTGCTTGGCCTGGTCGAGCTGCTCGGTGCGCTGCGCCACGCGTTCCTCGAGGTGCTCGTTCAGTTCGCGCAGCGCCTGCTCCACCCGTTTGCTGTCGGTGATGTCGATCGACATGCAGATCAGGTACACCGGTTTGCCGTGTTCGTCGAACACCGGCTTCTTGAACGTGCGCAGCGTGAGGTGCTGGCGCAGCGCGGGGTTGAACAGCGTTTCCTCGTAGTCCATCTGCTCGCCGTGCGCAAACGCCTCGCGGTCGCGCCGCGCGAAGTCCACCAGCTCCCTGGGCGAGTGCAGGTGCGCGTAGCTGCCGTTGAGCAGGTCGGCCATCGTGTAGCCGAACTGCCGCTCGCAGGCCGGGTTCATCAGCAGCATGCGCCCGTCCGGGCCTTTCAGGAACAGGCCGATCGGCATCATCTTGATGATTTCCTGCAGCCGCTGCTCGCCGCGCCGCAATGCGTCCACGTTGTTCTTGCGTTCCGTGATGTCGGTCAGGCTGGCCACCGCCATCGTGGCGGCGCCCAGCTCGTCACGCATCGGTTCGGCGTTGACCGACAGCCAGCAGGTGCTGCCATTGTCGGCGGTCACGCCCATCACCACGTCGCGCACCGAGCGGCCGCTGGCGAGCGCGCGCTGCACCGGGTGTTCGTCGGCGTCGAACGCGCGGCCATCCTCGTGCATGCCGGGCCACAGCCGTGCGCCGCTGGCCGCGGCCGGTCCCAGCATGCGGGCCGTGGCCGCATTGCATTCGAGGATCACGCCCTCGCTGTTCAGCACCACCAGGCCGTTGGTGACGGCGTTGAACACCGAGGCCATGCGCTGGCTCGAGTTGCGCAGCGCCACCTCGGCCAGGCGCCGGTCGGTAATGTCGGTGATCATCGCCAGCGTGCCGGCGTACACGGCGTTGTCGTCATGGATCTGCGTGGTCGATACCAGGCCCCACATCGACGAGCCATCCTTGCGGTAGAAGCGCGCGTCGCCCTGTTCGGCTTCGCCGGGGCGGCGGCGCTGGTTCTGCCGCACCAGCCGGGCCGTGCTTTCCTCGTCCATGAAATCGCTCATCGGGCGGCCCAGCATGTCCTCGGGGGCGAAGCCCAGCATGCGCGCCAGCGTGGGATTGACGAACGACGTGCGGTCGCCGGCGTCGGTCATCCAGATGCCTTCGGTGGCCGTCTGCACGATCTGCCGGTAACGCTCGGAGCTGGCATGCAGCGCCTGCTCGGTGCGCTGGCGCTGGGTCATGTCACGCACCGACACCACCGACCAGCCTTGTCCCGCGAGCCCGGTCCCTGCAAGTTCGATCGGCGCCAGGTGCACCATGGCCGGGAAGTGGGCGCCGTCGCCGCGCCGCGCGGTCAGCACGCGGCCGGGCAGGTTCGGGCGCGAGAACAGTTCGCGCGGCAGGCCGGGCGCGCTGCGCATCACTTCCGGCACCAGCAGCTCCATCGACAGGCCGGCCATGTCGCCCGGCTGGTAGCCGAAGCAGGCGGCGGCGGCGCGGTTCACCTGCTTCACGCGGCCGCCGCGGTCGGCCACCAGGATCCCGCCGGGCATTGCTTCGAGTACCGCGGAGAGGCGGTCCTGTTCGGCCAGCGCGCGGTCGTTCACGGGACCGAGCGTGCCGCCGGCCAGCGTGGCGTGCGCGCCGGCGCGCCCGGTCACGCGTCCGCGCACCGCGATCCAGCGGAAGCTGCCATCGCGGCAACGCATCCGGCACTCGTGCACGAGCAGCGCATCGTCGACCGGTTCCCCGCCGATGCGCGACAGCTCCTGCATCAGCTGCAGGCGGTCATCCGGATGCACATGCTGCAGCCAGGCATCGCGGTCGCCGGGGGCCAGTCCGCCCGCGCCGTAGCCGAGCAGTTCTCCGAAGCGCGGCGACAGCCGCACTTCATCGCTTTGCGGATACCATTCCCACGTCCCCTCGCAGGCCGCTTCGAGTGCACGCTCGGCCAGTGCGCCCCCGGCCAGCGATAGTGACTCGCCGGTGGGCCCCGGCTGCGCCGGCAGGGGCTGCGGCTGCGCATCGCGCACGCGCCAGATCGCGGCGGCGCCCAGCAGGGCCGCCAGGGCACCTGTCGCGATCAATGGCCAGCGCGGCCAGCGCGACCGCGGCTCGGGCTCGCGGTACAGGAAATCGTCCAGCGCCACGCTGCGCGGCAGCATCCCCAGCGTGATATAGGTATTGGCGATCGCCTGCCAGCGCGCGGGATTGCTGTAGCCCGGTTCG
>DASVVD010000512.1:0-7645 GCA_036386715.1 Pseudoduganella sp. | reverse complement strand
GTTCGCGGCACGGATCGCGGAGCGGCCGATGCTGGTCGTCAGCTTCGCCGGTGCCTCGCCGGGCGCACTGCAGGCAATCGTCGACCCGCAAGCCGCCGCCGCAGGCCTGGTCGGCTTCGACGATACCGGCTGGGTCGACGGCATGATCGCCAGCGATAGCACGATGCTGCGGCTGTCCGCCTGCCTGGCGCAGGGCAGCCTGTCGCTCGCCGCCGCACGCGGGCTGTTCCGCGAAACCTTTGGCTGATGGAGAAAATAATGAGGAAAGTAATGAAGACGGTAATGAAGACAGTAACGCAGAAAATGACGGAAGACACGGTAAAGGCACTGTTCGGCGCCACGCTGGCCCTGCTGGGGGCCGGCGCTGCCGCGCAGGCCCCTGCGCCGGCCAGCCCGATGCCGGGCCAGGTGCTCGTCAGCGGCACGGTGCCGGACGAAGCCAGCAAGGCCGCCGTGCTGGCGCGCGTGCGCGAGCTGTATGGCGCGGAACGCGTGGTGGACCAGGTCGCGATCGGCAACGTGGTGCAGCCGCCGAACTGGAACGGCCATGTGCACAAGCTGATCAACCAGAACCTCAAGCTGATCAGCAAAGGCCAGCTGAAGGTGGATGGCAACAACGTCAGCGTGCAGGGCGAGGTGGCGAACGAGGCGCAGCGCCAGCAGATCGCCGGCGACATCGCCGCCAGCCTGAACCCCACCTATATCGTCAGGAACGGGCTGCGCGTCAGCGCGGCCGAGCAGAACCTGCTCGATGCCACGCTGGCCAGGCGCATCATCGAGTTCGAGAGCGGGCAGGCGCTGATCCGGCCGTCCGGCCTGCAGATCCTGGACGAGATGGCCGCCGCGCTGCTGAAGGTCAAGGGCAAGAAGGTCGAGGTGATCGGCCATACCGACAACACCGGCCTGCGCGAAAGCAACCTGTCGCTGTCGCTCGCGCGTGCCGAGGCGGTGCGCGCCTACCTGGCCGGCAAGGCCATCGACACGGCAATGATCAACGTGTCGGGCCAGGGCCCGGACCGCCCCGTCGCCGATAACGCCACGGCCGACGGGCGGGCCCGCAACCGCCGGATCGAGTTCCGGGTTGCGGACTGAGACCGCACCCGCCTGCTACGGCAGCGTGATCGTCAGGCTGGCCGCGCGGGGCGCCAGCTTGACCAAGTCGGCATAGGCCGCCATCGCATGTTGCGCATCGCGGTCCAGCGAGGCGCGCAGCCCCGAAAATACCCCCAGGCCCACCAGCGCGAACACGGCCGATACGGCCCACAGGGGCACGTCGCTGCGCAGCTTGTGGATTACCTGGTCCGGCCGCGCGGCACGCGGTGCGAAACCGCTGGCCCTGCCTTTCATATGGGCGATCTCGTCGCCCAGCCGCGCCGTGACATAGGCCACCCTGTCGCTGTCGTCGAGCAGGTGCTTGCCGCGGAAGCCCAGTAGCAGGCACATGTGGAAAACCTGCAGCGACTGCAGCCGCACCGCACCCTTGCCGCGCAATTGCTCCAGCCGGTCGAAAAAGTGTTCGCCTGCCAGCTGGTCGCCGAAGATCGTCAATTGCAGCGGATGCTCCTCCCACGTGCCGCGCAGCGGCGAAGCGGTCAGCAGCAGCACTTCGTCGAGCGCGGCGCACCATGCGTATTTTGCCGCCGCGATGTCCTCGGCCTCGGCGTGCAGCTTGCGGGCCTCGCGGTCGAAGTCGTTCAGGAACGCGCTGACGCGCTCCGTAAACGCCGCTTCGGCGGGCGGCTCGCTATCCGTCTTCAGCAGGAACAGCAGGTGGAAGCCCTCGTGCATCAGGTCCAGCAGCGAATGCACGCGCATGCCGTCCGGCGTGGCGTGGCGGGCGCCGAACAGGGATGGCGCGCCGCGCCGTTCGATCTGTGTGGTCATGAATTTCTCCTGGTTGTTTGTAAGTGGAAATCGAGTGAACCGGTAGACCGGTGGGCAGCGGGCAAGGGCTGGCCGGGAACCGGGTGGTCGGACCGGTGGGGAGCGGGAGGGCTACACGCAGTGCGCCTGGACCAGTGGCCGGGCCACCTGCGGCTGCCGCGCCGCGGCACCCTGGCCGACTGTCATGGCGCACGCGTGCAGGCCGATCGTGATGCCGCTCTTTTCAGCGTCGGCGGCGGAGAAGGCGGCCCGCGAGCGCTGGCTGTCCGGCGCGCGGAACAGCGCCACCACGCCCACGTAGCCGACTTCCCGGCTGACCTTTTCCGTGACCTCGTAACGCTGGCCCGGAATCAGCAATACCTCTTTCACTTCCAGCAGGTCGGGCCCCAGCAGCTCGCGCTCGGCCTCGGCGCTGGCGAAACCGCCATGCGGCACCCGCTCGAACGCCTCGGCCTGGCGCAGCTTGTAGATACGGGCCACCAGGGCCAGCGGCGGGCCGCCATTGCCGCTGTTGAGGGTGGCTGCCGCGTGCAGCCGGATATGTACGGTGCGCGGCGGTTTTTGCGCATCGGGCACTTCGGCTGGCCGGCTGGCGCCCGCCAGTTGCAATATGGCGCCGCCGATCGATGCCGTGCCGCAGCCGGCAAGGACGGCCGTGGCCGCGAGCGCGGCGATGCAAGGGGTTGCCTTCATGGTGTTTCTCCAGTGGGACGTTGATGGGTAACGAATGATTCGGTCACCCATTTAACCGGTCCGGCACCCGTCTGAACTTGCGTTCACGCAAGTACCATTGCCTGAATTGCGATAGCGCAACAATGACTGTCGGCAATTATTCAATAATCGGTCTTCCCCGTTCGCAAGGAGACAACCATGAAACTGCACCTGATATCCGGCCTGACCGCCGCGCTGCTGCTGTCGGCCTGTGCCGGCACAACGCCTACTACTACCGCGGTGCCGCCCGTGACGACACTCGCAGCGGCAATGGCCGACGCCGAGCGCAGCGTCGCGGCCGGCCAAGCCGACAAGGCCTACACGATCCTGCGCAATGCCGGCAGCCGCTTCCCTGCCGAGAAGGCACCGTGGGTGCAGATCGCGCAACTGAAGTTCGACCGCGGCAGCTACGGCGATGCCATCACGAACGCGCTGGAAGGGCTGCAGCGCGATCCGAACGACCGGCAGGGCAACAGCATCGTGGCCGTTGCCGGCCTGCGCCTGTCGACCAGGGCGGTGGCCGAACTGAGCCAGCAGAACAACCTGGGCGGCCCGCTGCGCACCGAAGCCCAGCAACTGGCCAACCTGCTGCGCACCACCCTGGGCGAAGACGTGCTGGTACCGGGCAAGGCCCGGCCGGCACCGCCGAAAAAGCCGGCCGGCAGCGCAGTCAAGCGCACCGCGTCGAACCAGTCGACCAGCGCCGATCCGTTCGGCGCACTGAAATAGGAGGAGGCCATGGCAAACGGCGACAGTGTGCAAAAGCGCCTCAACAAGGTGAGGCCGCCACGGGTGCAGATGACGTACGACGTGGAAATCGGCGACGCCATCGAAAACAAGGAGCTGCCGTTCGTGCTCGGCGTGATCGGTGATTACGGCGGCGATCCGGGCAAGGAGCAGAAGCGGCTGAAGGACCGCAGCTTCGTCAACATCGACAACGACAACTTCGATGAAGTGCTGGCCGGCGTGGCACCGGCGGCGCAGTTCCAGGCGCCGAACCGGCTGACCGGCGAGGGCAACCTGGCGGTCGAACTGCGGTTCCGTTCGATGGCCGACTTCCGCCCCGAGTCGATCGTGCGCCAGGTCGGGCCGCTGTCGAAGCTGCTCGATGCGCGCACCAAGCTGGCCGACCTGCGCAACAAGCTGGCCGGCAACGACAGGCTGGAAGACCTCCTGACCGACGTGCTGCAGAACACCGACCAGCTGTCGCAACTGAAACCGCCGGCCGGAGGAGAGTGACATGTCCGCCCAACTGCAAGAATCGGTAATGTCCCCATCAGCAATGCCCCAACCGGCAACGCCGCACGTGGTGGAAGGCACGGCGCTGCTGGACCAGATCGTCGAGCGCAGCCGGGTCGCCAAGTCCAGCGCCGAACACGAACGCGCGAAAGACATCATCGGCGAACTCGTGAACCAGGTGCTGGAAGGCACCGTCATCGTCTCGCATAGCCTGTCCGCCACGATCGATGCCCGCGTGGCGGAGCTGGACCGGCTGATTTCCGAGCAGCTGTCCGCCATCATGCATGCGCCGGCGTTCCAGAAACTGGAACAGAGCTGGACCGGCCTGCGCTACCTGGTGCGCAACACCGCCACCGGCCCGGGCCTGAAGGTGCGCATGCTGAACGCCACCAAGCGCGAACTGGTGCGCGATTTCCAGAGCGCGCTCGAGTTCGACCAGAGCGCCATGTTCCGCAAGGTGTACGAAGAGGAATTCGGCACCTTCGGTGGTGCGCCCTACGCCGCGCTGCTGGGCGACTTCGAGATCTCGCGCCAGCCGGAAGACATGTATTTCGTCGAGCAGATGTCGCACGTGGCGGCCGCCGCCCACGCGCCGTTCATCAGCGCCGCATCACCTGAACTGTTCGGGCTGGAAGGCTTCGGCGACCTGGGCAAGCCGCGCGACCTGGCCAAGGTGTTCGACACGGTGGAATACGCGAAATGGAAGGCGTTCCGCGAATCCGAGGATGCGCGCTATGTCGGGCTCACCTTGCCGCGCTTCCTGGGCCGGCTGCCGTTCCACCCGGCCGATGGCACCACGGTCGACGGCTTCAACTTCGTCGAGGACGTGGATGGCACCGACCACCAGAAATACCTGTGGTGCAATGCCGCCTACGCGTTCGGCGCCCGGTTGACCAAGGCGTTCGAGGGGTTCGGCTGGTGCGCCGCGATCCGCGGCGTGGAAGGCGGCGGCCTGGTCGACGACCTGCCGACCCACACCTTCAAGACCGACGAGGGCGAGGTCGCCCTGAAATGCCCGACCGAGGTGGCGATCACCGACCGCCGCGAGAAGGAACTGTCGGATCTCGGCTTCATCTCGCTGGTGCACTGCAAGAACACCTCGTATGCCGCGTTCTTCGGCGCGCAGTCGGCGCAGAAGGCGCGCCGCTACAGCAGCGAGGCGGCCAACGCCAACGCCGTGCTGTCGTCGCAGCTGCAATACATCTTTGCCGTGTCGCGCATCGCGCACTACATGAAGGCCATGATGCGCGACAAGATCGGCAGCTTCGCCTCGGCGTCCAACGTCGAGGATTTCCTGAACCGCTGGCTGATGAAATACGTGCTGCTGGACGATAACGCCAGCCAGGAACAGAAGGCGCAATTCCCGCTCAGGGAAGCATCGGTGCAGGTGCACGAGGTGCCGGGACGGCCCGGCGTCTACCGCGCCGTGAGCTTCCTGCGGCCGCATTTCCAGCTCGACGAGCTGACCGTTTCGCTGCGCCTGGTGGCGGAACTGCCCAAGGCAAGTACCTGATTTACCGGCATCAACCCACACAACCAACCCACGAAGGAGAACGGCATGGCAATTGACGTCTATCTGCAGATCGATGGTATCAAGGGGGAATCGATGGATGACCGCCACAAGGACTGGATCGAGTGCAAGTCGGTCAGCTGGGGCGTGGCGCAACCGAAATCGGCCACCTCGTCCACCGGCGGCGGCCACACGGCCGAGCGTTGCGAGCACCAGGACATCGTGCTCCACAAACTGGCCGACCTGGCGTCGCCGGTGCTGCTGCAAACCTGTTCGGCGGGGCGCACGATTCCCAAGGCCAGGATCGAATTCATGCGCGCCGATGCGCAGGGCGAGCGCATCAAGTACTACGAGATCGAAATCGAAAACGTGCTGATCGGTGCTGTCACGCCGTCGGTCGAGGAGGGCGACATCCTCACCGAAGCGGTGGCGCTGAAATTCTCGAAGATCCGCTGGCGTTATACACAGCAAAAAATTACCGGCGGCTCGGGGGGCAATACCTCGGGTGGCTGGGATCTGGCAGCGAACCGGATCGTCTGATTTTGCGACGGCGACTTTGCCGCGGGTAACACCGCGGTTTTTTTTGGAGGCCATGCCATGAACGGCTACATGCCCGGCCTGTTCGACCGGCTGCTCGGTGACCGCAGCACCGCTGCCCGGCTGTCGCTCGAACAGATGAAGGACGCGGTGGCGCGCGACCTGGAAGACCTGCTCAATACCCGCATGGCGCTGCCCGACGAACTGCTCGAGGGCTGGCCCGAATGCAGCGCGTCGATCGTGACTTACGGGCTGATCGATATCGCCGGCCTGTGCCTGTCCAGCAGCGACGACCGGGCCCGTATCTGCGACAGCCTGCGCACCACGATCGAACGGCACGAACCGCGGTTGTGCAGCGTGGTGGCGCGTGTCGAACAGCAGGCCGGCAGCGTGAACCGGATCAACTTCGTCATCACCGGCGTGCTGCACGCGACCGGGGTATCCGAACCCATCAATTTCGACGCCGTGCTGCAGCCTTCCACGCTGCATTACTCGATTCGCCGCAACGCCGGAGGAAGCGCATGAACAACCTGAAAACACTGATCGGCAAGCTGAACGACACCACGCGCCAGGCCGCCACGCGGGCCGCCAGCATGTGCATGGCGATGGGCCATTACGAAGTCCACCTCGAACACCTGTTCCTGGCGCTGCTGGAAGAACCGCGCGGCGACCTTGCCGCGATCGCCCGCCAGTGCGGCATCGACCCCGATGCGCTGGAAGCGGACCTGCGCGCGGAACTGGCCCGCTGCGAAACGGGCAGCAGCCGCGTGCCCGTGTTCTCGCGCCACCTGCCGCCGCTGCTCGAGCATGCCTGGCTGATCGCTTCGCTGGCGCAGCAGCAGCCGGCCCAGGTGCGCGGCGGCCATTTGCTGCTGGCGCTGCTGACCGGACCGGAGCTGGCGCAGCTGGCGCACCGCGGCTCCAGGCTGTTCGCGCAGTTCCCCGTCGACGAGCTGAAACACCATCTCGACAAATTCACGCACGACTCGATCGAGTCGCCCGCCGCGCCGGCGGGCACCGCCGGGCCGATGGAGACCGCCGTCGCCGACCCCGTGCAGCAGGTCACGGCCAGGACGCCGGCCCTCGACCAGTTCACCACCGACCTCACGCAGCTTGCCCGCGATGGCGCGATCGACCCGGTGGTCGGCCGCGAAGCCGAGATCCGGCAGGCGGTCGATATCCTGATGCGGCGCCGCCAGAACAACCCGATCCTCACCGGCGAAGCCGGCGTGGGCAAGACCGCCGTGGTCGAAGGCCTGGCCCTGCGCATCGCCGAAGGCAGCGTGCCCGAAGCGCTGCAGGGCGTGCACATCCACGCACTCGACATGGGCCTGCTGCAGGCCGGCGCCAGCGTCAAGGGCGAGTTCGAGAGTCGCCTGAAGAACGTGATCGCCGAAGTCAAGCGCAGCCCGCACCCGGTCGTGCTGTTCATCGACGAGGCGCACACGATGATCGGCGCCGGCGGCCAGGCCGGCCAGAACGATGCGGCCAACCTGCTCAAGCCGGCACTGGCGCGCGGCGAACTGCGCACGATCGCGGCCACCACGTGGAGCGAATACAAGAAGTATTTCGAGAAGGATGCCGCGCTGGCGCGCCGCTTCCAGGTCGTCAAGGTCGAGGAGCCGGACGAGGAAACCGCCTGCGCCATGCTGCGCGCGATGGTGCCCCTGATGGAGAAGCATTTCAACATCCGCGTGCTCGATGCCGCGATCGTCGATGCGGTGCGCCTGTCGCACCGCTACATCGCCGGCCGCCAACTGCCCG
>DASVVD010000511.1:0-9174 GCA_036386715.1 Pseudoduganella sp. | reverse complement strand
TCCCCGTCCTTGTCCCTGTCGTTGTCCCTTGCCCTGACCCCGTTCTCGTCCGGCGCGCTCGCGCAGACCGCGCCGATGGCCGCCGATATCGGCGGCCACTACGAGGCGCCCACCGAAACCGCCGACTACGTGAAACGCGTGGTGATGATCCCGATGCGCGACGGCGTCAAGCTGTACACGGTAATCGTGGTGCCGAAGGGCGCGCAGAAGGCGCCGATCCTGCTCACTCGCACGCCGTACAACGCGGCCGGCCGTGCCCAGCGCAGCAGGAGCCCCAGCATGCTGGCCACGCTGCCGCAGGGCGACGAGACCTTCGTCCAGGCCGGCTACATCCGCGTATTCCAGGACGTGCGCGGCAAATACGGCTCCGAAGGCGACTATGTCATGACACGCCCGCTGCGCGGCCCGCTGAACGCCACCAGGACCGACCACGCCACCGATGCGTGGGACACCATCGAATGGCTGGTGAAGCACGTGCCCGAGACGAACGGCAAGGTCGGCATGCTCGGCTCGTCCTATGAAGGCTTTACAGTGCTGATGGCGCTGGCCGATCCGCACCCGGCGCTGAAGGCCGCCGTGCCCATGAGCCCCATGGTCGACGGCTGGCGCGGCGACGACTGGTTCCACAACGGCGCGTTCCGCATCCCCACCTTGCCCTACATCGCCAGCCAGACCACCGTGCGCGGGCGCGGCGAGCCGCTGGCCACCGGCGTCTACGACGACTACGACGGCGTCCTGCGCGCCGGCTCGGCCGCCGGCTACGCACGCCAGTTCGGCCTCGATAAGCTGACCTATACGAAAAAGCTGTTCGAGCATCCGGCCTACGACAGCTACTGGCAGCACCAGGCGCTGGATCGCCTGCTCGGCGAGCGCAAGCTGAAGGTGCCGACCATGACGGTGGTGGGGCAGTGGGACCAGGAAGACATCTACGGTGCCTATGCCGTCTATGCGGCGCTCGAGCCGCAGGACAGCAACAACGACCTGAACTACCTGGTGGTGGGACCGTGGCGGCATAGCGGCGTCAACTACGAAGGCGCATCGCTCGGCGCGCTCAGGTTCACCGGCGACACGGCGCTAGAATTCCGCCGCGACGTACTGCAGCCTTTCCTGGACCAGCACCTGAAGGACGGCGCGCCGCGCGCCGACACGCCGCCGGTGCTGTCGTATCAGAGCGGCACCAACCGCTGGCAGCGGCTGCAGCGCTGGCCGCTCGCCTGTGCCGCGAGCTGCCCGGCGCCGGCGCAGGCCGTCTACCTGCAGGACGGTGCCAAGCTGTCGTTCAATACGCCGGCGGCGGGCAATGCGTATGACGAATATGTTGCCGACCCGGCAAAGCCCGTGCCGTTCGTGCCGCGGCCAGTGCGGATGGGCGATCCGGAGGTGTGGCGGCCGTGGCTGGTCAGCGACCAGCGCTTCGTGTCCGACCGGCCGGACGTGCTGACCTATGTCTCCGAACCGTTGAAGGCGCCGCTGCAACTGGGCGGCGCGCCGGTGGTCAACCTGTTCGCCTCGACCAGCGGCACCGATGCCGACTGGGTGGTCAAGGTGATCGATGTCTACCCGGACGAAGTACCGTCGCAGCCGGAACTGGGCGGCTACCAGCTGCCGCTGTCGATGGACATCTTCCGCGGCCGCTACCGCGACAGCCTGGAAAAGCCGTCCCCGATCACCGCCGGCAAGCCGGAACGCTACCGCTTCGCGCTGCCGAACGTCAACCACGTGCTCCTGCCCGGCCACCGGCTGATGGTGCAGATCCAGTCCAGCTGGTTCCCGCTGTACGACCGCAATCCGCAGCGCTACGTGCCGAACATCTTCCATGCCCAGCCGGGCGACTACGTGAAAGCCACGCAGCGCATCTATCACACGCCCGCGCTGCCAAGCGCGATCGAACTGCCGGTCGTGCCGGCCACGCCCGTCGCCGCACGCTGACGCCGCCAATGCCCAGCCCGTGTCCACCTTGGGGTCAACCCCGTTTTCGGACACGAGCACAGCATTGCAACGGTTGAATTCATCGCCGATTTCAGCGGCGGCCCCGAGTTGGGAAGGGCCACAGGACTACAACGGTCGAGTTCGTGTCCGATTTCGGGGTTGACCCCATGGTGGACACGAACTCAGCTGCGATTCAGGGGGCGCTCACATAGGGCGAGCTGCGCGCGCCGGGCGCCTGGGCCAGCAGGCTGCGCATCTCGCGCGCTTCCTCGACCGGCGTGCGGCCAAAGAAGCGCTTGAATTCGCGCGAGAACTGCGACGAGCTCTCGTAGCCGACGCGCCCGCAGGCGGTGGCGGCCGTCAGGCCGTCCTGGACCATCAGCAGCCGCGCCTTGTGCAGGCGGGTCGTCTTCAGGTACTGGATCGGCGACGTCATCGTCACCGCCTTGAAGCTGGCGTGGAACGCGGCCTGGCTCATGCCGGCTTCCCCGGCCAGCGTGGCCACGTCGATCGGGCGGTGGTAGTCGGCATGGATGCGCCGCAGGGCCTTGCCGATCTTGGCGAACTGCGTCTGGTGGGCCAGCCCGGCGCGCAGCGCGCCGCCCTGTTCGCCGGTCAGCACCCGAAACAGGATCTCGCGCAGGATGCCGGGGCCCAGCAGCCGCGTCTCGACAGGGCAGGTGAGCGCCTGCAGCAGCCGCAGCACTGCGTCGCCGAGCGCGTCGTCCATTTTCGACGCCATCATGCCGCGCGGGGCGGCCGGCGGCGCCGTGCCGGCCTGCGCGTCGTCCACCGCCAGCGCCAGTTCGGCCGCCAGCTGCAGGTCGATCGGGATCGAGATCGCCAGCATCGGCTCGGCTTCGGAGGCGCGCACGGTCTCGCCCTCGAACGGCAAGGGCATCGACAGCACCAGGAACTGCTGCGCGTGATAGTCGAATGCCTCGCCGCCCAGGTACACCCGCTTGTGGCCCTGGCAGACGATCACGATGCACGGTTCGTACAGCCCTTTGCCGCGCGGCCGCACCGAATGCGCCCGCATGAATTTCACGCCGGGCAGGCCGCACAGCGTGTAGCCTTCGTCCGGCGCCAGCACGCCCATCAGTTGCACCATCCGCGCCTGCCGTCCCGAGTCCGTGGTCATTGTTCCCTCTGTGTCGATAGATTCCGGCATCGATTATGCCTCCATTACGCCCGTGCGGGGCCATCGCTGGAGGATCAGGCAATGATTTGAAACCTTCGCGCAACCTGTCACGCGGCTGCGCGCCTACACTGGCATTCTCGCAACTGGAAAAGCCATGGAGGGCAGGCATGATGGAACAGAAGATCGTACTGGTCACCGGCGCCACCGGCCGCATCGGCGCGGCCACGGCGCGCTTGCTGGCGTCCCGCGGGCACCACGTGGTGCTGGGCGCGCGGCGCATCGAGCGCCTGGTGCTGCTGGCCGCGGAATTGCGCGCAGCGGGCGGCAGCGCCGAATGCCACGTGCTCGACGTGACCGATGCCGACGATGCGCAGACGTTCGTGCTGAACGCCTTCCACCGGCACGGCCGGGTCGATGTGCTGGTCAACGCGGCCGGCGTGTCGGCCCCCTCGCGCCTCGATGCACTGAAGCTGCTGGAATGGGACCGCATGCTCGACGTCAATGTGCGCGGCGCCCTGTACGCGATCGCGGCCGTGCTGCCGCTGATGCAGCGCGCCGGCGGCGGCCATGTCGTCAACCTGGCGGGCACGGGAGCGATCGGCCAGGCGCAGGCCGTGCAGGGGGCCACGGCCCGCGCGCTGCACGCGGTCTCCGATGCGTTGCGCCTGGAAGAGCGCGACCTGCATGTGACCGTGATCGCCCCCGACCTGCCGGGCGGCGTGCACGCGGTGGCGGGCGCCATCGACGATGCCCTGACGCAGGCGGATGAACTGCTGGCCTGCGCAGGCTGCTGAGCCCGCGGCAGCGGGAACCGGGCAGGCGGGTGAAAGACCGATCCGCAGACTACAGCGTCCCGTGGTGATCCCGGAACCAGCGCCGCGCCAGCACGATCGCCACCGTCTGCATGATGGCGCTGACAAAGAACGTCACGCCGATCCGCCAGTCGGCGGCAGGCAGGTGGCTCACCCGGGCCAGCAGGAACCCGCCGACCAGCGGCATGACCACCACACCGATGCTGTTGATCGCCTGCAGCGACCCCATCAGCTCACCCTGTTCGGTGGCCGGCGTGGCCTTCGAGATGATGCCCTGCAGCGCCGGCCCGGCCGCAAACGCCAGCAGGTTGCACAGGATGAGCACATACATCATCCAGCCCTGCGTGGCCAGCCCGTACAGCAGGTACGTGATGGCGCCCGAGCCGAGCCCCAGCAGCGACAGCCGCACTTCGCCGAAACGCTTCATGAACACGCCCAGCAGCCCGGCCTGCACGATCACGGAAGCCACGCCCACGCAGAACAGGGCAATGCCGTTCTGCGTGGTCGACCAGCCGAAGCGGAACGTGGTGTACAGCACCCAGGTCGTGTGCAGCATCGTCTGCGCCAGGGCGACGAGGGTCAGCACGATCACCAGGCCGCGCGTGGCGCGGCGCCGCCACAGTTTCATCAGGCCCGCCACCGGGTTCAGCTTGTGCAGCGAGAACGCGCCGCGCCGCTCCTTCGGCAGCGATTCCGGCAGGAAGAACCAGCCATAGACGAAATTGGCGGCCGACATGCCGGCCGCCACGTAGAACGGCAGGTGCAGGTCGATGCCGCCCAGGATCCCGCCCAGCATCGGGCCGGCGATGAACCCCATGCCGAACGCCGCGCCGATCTTGCCGAAGCTCTTGGCACGGTTGTCGGCCGTCGACACGTCCGACGCATAGGCCGACGCCACCGACATGCTGGCCGCCGACATGCCGCCGATCACGCGCCCGACCAGCAGCCAGCCCAGGGTTGGCGCCAGCGCGGTCACCAGGAAATTGAGCGCCATGCCCACCATCGAATACAGCAGCACGGGGCGGCGGCCGATCCGGTCGCTGAGCGCGCCGAGCACCGGCATGCAGAAGAACTGCATCAGCCCGAACGTGGCGCCCAGCGCCCCGTACCACAGCGACTGCTGTTCGCGCGCGCCGGTGAATTCGCCGACCAGCACCGGCAGTACCGGAATGATCAGGCCCACGCCCAGCATGTCGATGAACACGCACAGCAGCACGAAATTCAGGTTCAACTGCGGCCGCTCGACCGGGACAGCGGTGCCCGCAATGGTTCCTGCCCGATCGTCTTTCATGGTGCGGTCCCCGGCTTTCGCCATCTCGGTATCGTTGAGTACAAACGCCAGCCGGCAATGCGCCCGGCCAGGTCATCCTGTGCCATCGCGTCAGGCCGGCGCAGCCCATTCGGCCACGAACTGGTCGCGGAACGCCGCCAGCGCCTGCATGCGCTGCGTGCCCAGGCGGCGGCCGGCGGCGGTCTGCATCGTGCCCGGCAGCGTGGCCAGCTTGACGGCGATGTGGTCGAGCGAATAGGCCTTGTCGTCCAGCGCACGGTGCAGGCCCGCCGGGTCGCTGCCATGTGCCAGGCTTGACCCCATCCGGCCGGCCGTGTAGAACATGCGCGCCAGGCCGACGGCGCCCAGCGCATCGAGCCGGTCGGCATCCTGCACGATCTTCGCCTCGATCGTGGCCGGCACCAGCGCGGCGGAAAAGCTGTGCGTCTCGATCGCGTGCGCCACGCCGGGCAGCAGGGCGGCGGGAAAGCCCGCGGCGGCCAGTTCGCGCACGGCCACCTGGGCCGCCTGGCGCGACGCCAGGTGACGCTCGGGATGGTTTTTCGGCAGGTTGACGATGTCGTGCAGGTAGCACGCCGCCATCACCACCAGCGCATCGGCTTCGGGATGATCCGGCAGCAGTTCGCCGGCGTTGCGCCATACGCGATGCAGGTGGTTCGTGTCATGGGCGCCATCGTCTCCCGGAATGGCGGCCGCCATTGCGGCCAGCTTGTGGTGCCAGCCGGCGAGCGGCGTAATCGTTGTCGTCATCTTCAGGTGGTGGTGGGCAGGCTGCAAAGCCTGGGCATTGTGCCACGAATGAAACGCTTTCGCTGTAATTCAAACAAGTTTTACCGCCAAAATGCGTTGCCATGTGGAATTTTTAATGCGCCATAACTTGTCCTGCGGTAACATTTCGCATCTCAATACGACGTTACCGCTACAGGAGCATCATGACCGATACCGCCCGCACCAATCCAGCCGAATACCTTGCCTTCACACTGGGCAAGGAAGAATACGGCATCGATATCCAGAAAGTCAGCGAAATCCGCAACTACGAAGCGCCGACGCGGATCGCCAGTGCGCCGGAGTTCGTCAAGGGCGTGCTCAACCTGCGCGGCATCATCGTGCCGATCGTCGACATGCGCATCCGCTTTTCGCTCGGCACGCCGGAGTACGGCCCGTTCACCGTGGTCATCATCCTCAATATCGGCACGCGCGTGGTCGGCATGGTGGTCGATGCCGTGTCCGACGTGACCACGCTGACGCCGGACCAGATCAAGGCGACCTCGGACCTGGGTTCGACGCTGAACACCGAATACATCACCGGCCTCGGCACGATCGACGATCGGATGCTGATCCTGGTCGACATCGACCGGCTGATGTCGAGCGACGACATGGGCCTGATCGAACGCCTCGCCGCCTGACGCACCATGAACTTCTTCCGCAATCTCGCCATCGGCAGGCGGCTCGGGCTGGGCTTTGCCGTCACGATCGCACTGGCGCTCGTCATCGCCGCCATCGCGCTGTGGCGCCTGGACGACGTGGCCCAGGCCACCCATGCCATGATGGCCTCGCCTCTGGCGAAGGAGCGGATGATCAGCGACTGGTCGAGCAAGATCGACAGCGCGACCCGCCGCACGACGGCGATTGCCAAGTCCAGCGACCTGACCCTGGCCGCCTATTTCGCCGACGAGGGCAAGCAGTCGTCCGCGGTATCGATAAAGCTGCAGGAGGATATCGAAGCCCTGCTGGTCACCGACGAGGAAAAGGCGCAGTTTGCCAAGATCATGGACCAGCGCAAGGTATATATTTCCTCGCGCGACCAGATCGGCAAGCTCAAGACCGCGGGCCAGCTCGACGAGGCCGCGAAGGTATTCGAGACCGTGTTCGTGCCGGGCGCCGCCACCTACCAGGCGTTGATCGCCGACCTGCTGAAGCTCGAGCGCGCGCGCATCGACGAGACAGCCGTCCAGATCGACGGCATCAACGAGCGCAGCCGGGTAATCGTCATTTCGCTGGCTTTGCTGGCGCTGGTATTCGGTTCGGCCAGCGCGTGGTGGCTGACCGTCGGCATCACCCGGCCGCTGTACAAAGCGGTGGAGGCGGCAAAACGGGTGGCATCGGGCGACCTGACCGGCCGCATCGAAGCGACCGGCAACGATGAAACCGGCGCGCTGCTGCGCGCCCTGGGCGACATGAACACGGCGTTGTACAACATCGTCACCGAGGTGCGCAGCGGTACCGACAGCATCACCGTGGCATCGAGCGAGATCGCTGCGGGCAACCATGACCTGTCGGCCCGCACCGAGCAGCAGGCCGGCGCACTGGAGGAAACCGCCTCGACGATGGAGGAACTGACTGCCACCGTGCGCACCAATGCCGAGAACGCGCGCCAGGCCAACGGGCTGGCGGCCACCGCCGCCACGGCCGCCGCCAAAGGCGGCGACGTGGTGCAGCAGGTGGTGGGCCGCATGGGAGCGATCGATGCGGCATCAAAGAAGATCGTCGACATCATCGGCACGATCGACGGCATCGCCTTCCAGACCAATATCCTGGCGCTGAACGCGGCCGTGGAAGCGGCGCGCGCGGGCGAGCAGGGCCGTGGCTTCGCCGTCGTGGCCAGCGAAGTGCGCAACCTGGCGCAGCGCAGCGCCGCCGCGGCGAAGGAAATCAAGGAGCTGATCGGTGCATCCGTTTCCGAAGTGGCCGAGGGCAGCCGCCTGGTGACGGAAGCCGGCAGCACGATGGGCGAGATCGTGGCCAGCGTGCGCCGCGTGAGCGATGTGATCGGCGAGATCACCGCCGCCAGTGCGGAGCAGAGCACCGGCATCGGGGAAGTGAATGGCGCGATCGTGCAGATGGACGCGGTCACGCAGCAGAACGCCGCGCTGGTCGAGCAGTCCGCCGCCGCCGCCGAGTCGATGCAGCAGCAGGCCAGGGTGCTCGCCGAAGCCGTCAGCGTGTTCCGCACCGGTACGGCAGCCGCGCCGGCACCCGCTGCGGTGAAGGCGAAGATGGTGGCGAAGGCTGCCGCTGTCGCCGTACCAGCCAGCGCGGCAGCGCGGCAGCCGGTCCTGAAGCCGGCCCTGGGCGTGCGCAAGCCGGCCGCCGCGGCAAAACCGGTCGAATCGGAATGGGAAGAGTTCTGAGGAAAGCGTTGTAGTCAGGCGCCTGCGATGGCCCGCTGCGACAACCGGTCCGCCTCGCCGTTGCGGTGGCGCGGCAGCCATCGCAGCGCCACGCCGTCCAGCCGCGCCATCAGTCCGAGCGCGCGGGCACGGTGATCCTCCAGGCCCTTCGCACCGGGCATACCTTCCAGCAGCACATCCTGCACCACCACCTGGCTGTCGCCGTACACGGCCAGTTCCCTCGCTCCCAATGCAAGCGCCGCTTCCAGCAGCGCGATCAGCGCCAGGTATTCGGCATCGCCGCTGGTGCCTTCGCCAGCGCGACGGCTGATCTCCACCCGCTGGCCGGCAGGCCCCAGCAGCAGGGCGCCGATGCCGATACGGCCGGGATTGGGCGTGGCGGAACCATCGAACCAGCCGCGCCAGGCGGCGGGCGACGGCGGCACCGGGCGGCGCGCCAGTTTTTCGGCGGCGGCGCGGGCGAGCGCCAGGGCGCGAGGGGACAATGCGACAGCGGTCATCGGGGCAAGGAAAAGGCGCGATTCTACCGCCAGTGCCGATGGCGCCGCGAAAAACGGTCACAAAAATGGCGCTGTTCGCGTAAAGTGAGGGAACTTCCACAACACAACACTGTCTGACCTCCTGTTGAGATACTTCATGACTATCAGGAGGCCAGCATGGGCACGGCAGATTTCCAGGTGTTGTTCAAGGCGCTGGCGGAATGCCAGCTTTCAGCTGATGAAGTGACCTGTTTGCGGGGCGTGCTTGCAGCAACTGCTCAACCGGGCCACTGCTTCACGCTCATCGAGGAAGCGGCTGGCAAACGAAGCTGTCCACACTGCGCTGGCAACCGCTGCCACCGCTGTGGCCAGGCCAATGGCCTGCAGCGCT
>DASVVD010000510.1:0-3162 GCA_036386715.1 Pseudoduganella sp. | reverse complement strand
TTGCGGATCGCGTGCCCTTCGTCCTCATAGACCACGAACGTGGTCGGCACGTCCAGTGCCTTCAGCGCATGCCAGAATTCCATCGACTGCGCGGCCGGGGTTTCCACGTCGCGTTCGCCCACGTAGACCAGGGTCGGGGTTTTCGCATCCTTCACGTACTCGATCGGCGACAGCTTGCGGTAGATCGCCGGATCGTCATACATCGTGGCGCCGAAGAACGGCACCATCCACTGGTCGATGCCGTTCTGGCCATAGTAGCTGATCCAGTTGGCGACACCCGCCCCGGCCACGGCGGCCTTGAAGCGGGTACTGTGCGTCACGCCCCACATGGTCATGAAGCCGCCGTAGGAATGGCCCATCAGGCCCAGACGACTGCCATCGACCGGCGCCACTTTTTCCACCGCATCCACGCCGGACAGGATATCGCGCAGGTCGCCCCCGCCGAAGTCGCGGCGGTTCGCGCCGGCAAACGCCTGGCCCTGGCCAAAGCTGCCGCGCGGGTTCGGCATGAACACGAAATAACCGGCATCGACCAGCGCGCGCACGTTCGAATTACCCGCTTCGCCTGGCGAAATGTAGCGCGGGGTCACGGCCGACGCGGGGCCACCATGCACCTGCACGACCATCGGGTACTTCTTGCCGGCCGGCCGTTGCAGCGGGCCCACCAGCCAGCCCTGGTTGCTGAAGCCTTCGTTCACCCAGGCCACATTCTGTACAGTGACCTGCGCCGCCAGTGCATTGTTGTCGCGTGTGACCTGCTCCGCCTGCGCCAGGGGGCCAGCCACCAGGCGCGGCGCGCTCGTGAAATCCTCGACGGCACCGGCGACCCGCCTGCCATCGGTGCTGAACGACAACCTGCCATCCGTGCCGCCGGCCGCCGTCACGGCGCTCGACCAGTGTTTTTTCGTTTCGCCGCTGGCCGCGTCGACGGTCAGTACGGACAACTGGTCGCCCATCAAGGCCGAGCCAACCAGGCCGCTCTTTTTCCAGGCCAGCGAATTGAACGTGCCCTTGAAACCGGGCGTGATGTTCCTTGGTTCGCCACCGGCCAGCGGCACGGTGTAGAGGTCGCCGCCGATCGAGCCGAAATCGCTCATCAGGCCGCCGATGTAGGCCACCGTCTGCCCGTCCGGCGACACGCGCGGCAAATTCAGTTGCGTGGTGGGCGAAGCGATCACGCGCAGCGCGCCGCTGGCGGCGTCCACATAGGCGAGTTTGGCGACCCACCAGTTGTTGTCGCCATTGCCTTTCGCACCAGTGGCAACGAAACCCTTGCCGTCCGGCGTCCAGTCGTATTCGTAGATGAAGGTATCGCCTGGTGACAGCAGTTTCACGGTGCCGCCGGCGGCCGGCACCGTGGCGATGCGCTGCGCGTCGTCGTTGCTGCCGATTTCACCGACCAGGCGCGCCCCGGCCGCGGTGGCGCCGGTATCCTTGCGCGCACCGACCGTGGCCAGCAGCGCCAGCGATGCACCGTCCGGCGACCAGCCCGCCGAGTTGGCATTGCCGTCCACGGTCGCCAGCACCCTGTTGTTCACGTACAGCATGGCCTTGCCGCCGGCGCTGCCGATGAAGGCCACGCTCTTGCCATCGGGCGACCAGCTCGGGCGGTCGTAGCTGCAGGCCTTGCACGGGTCGTATTCATGGACGATCCTGCCGGTGGCCGCGTCGCGCACGACGACGAGCGCATGCGGGCGCTTGCCCGGCACGCCGGCATCCACCGATTCGAGTGCCGCGATGCGTTCGCCGGCCGGCGACAGGGCCACCGCCTTGTAGTCGCGAATGGCCGCTTCCGCGGCCAGGGCAGTTGCCCCGGACGATGTGGCCGCCGCCACGAAGCTGGCGAGGGCGATTGCTTTCAGTTGCATGTCAGGCCTTGTTGAGACGGGAATGGCGGATACCGTAGGCGAAATAGGTGAGGATGGCGGCGCTCATCCAGATCGAGAAGATCACGCGCGTGGTGTGCGACAGCCCGACCATCAGGTAGGCGCAGGCCGCGATCGACAGGCCCGGCACCAGGTAGGGGCCGAACGGAATGCGGAAGCCGCCCTTCACGCCCTTGACATACGTACCGGCGCGGCGCTCCTTCATGCGCATGACCGGCACCGCCACGGAAACCACCATGAACGCCGTGAGCGTGCCCATGCTGACCATGTCCCACAGGAAGGTGGCGTCGACGAAGCCGGCCACGCAGGCCACCACGAGGCTGACGACGATCGTGTTCCACACCGGCGTGGCGGTGCGCTGGTGCACCTTGTGGAAACGCTTCGAGATCAGGCCGTCGCGCGAAATCGCGTACAGGATCCGGGTCTGGCCGTAGATCGTTACCAGCGTTACGGAAAACACCGAGATCACGGCGCCGGCGGACAGCACCAGTGCCGGCCACGCGTGGCCCGTCACGTTCTGCAGGATCACCGCCAGGCCGGCTTCCTGCCCTTCGAACATCCGGGCCGGCTGTGCGCCCAGCGCGGCCACGGCCACCAGCAGGTAGAACACGGTGACGATGCCCAGTGCCATCAGGATGCCGCGCGGGACGTTGCGCTTCGGATCGTGCACCTCTTCGCCGGCGGTGGCCACGGTATCGAGGCCGATGAACGAGAAGAACACGGTGCCGGCGGCGGCGGTCACCCCGGCCATGCCTTGCAGGCCCTTCTCGCCTGCCTCCTTGAAGAACGGCGTGAAGTTGTCGGCGTTGAAACCGGTCAGCGCCACGGCCACGAAGAACAGCAGGATCACCAGCTTGATGATCACCATGACCGCGTTGGTGCGCGCCGATTCCTTGGCGCCGCGCGCCAGCAGGAAGCAGCACAGTCCCACCAGGATGATCGGCGGCAGGTTGACATGGCCCCAGTTGAACGCCACGCCGTCGGGTGTGGAAACGATCATCGGCGTGCGCAGCAGCGTGGGGATATGCCAGCCGAACGCGTTGGCAAGGAAGTTGTTCAGGTAATCGGACCAGCCGATCGCCGTGGCGCTGGCGGCCAGCCCGTATTCGAGCAGCAGGCAGGCGGCCATGACGAAGGCCAGGAATTCACCCACGGTCGCATACGCGAACGAGTACGAGGAACCCGAGGCGGGAATGCGGAACGACAGTTCGGCATAGCACAGCGCCGTCAGCCCCGCCGTCAGCGCGGCGAGCAGGAACGACAGGATCACCGCCGG
>DASVVD010000509.1:0-4913 GCA_036386715.1 Pseudoduganella sp. | reverse complement strand
TTCGGCACGGCGGCCATCGCGCCGCGGATCGCGGCGACCAGCAGGTCGTCCGGGCGGGTCGTCTTGAACATGCCGCGCGGCGCTTTACCGATAGGCGTGCGGGTCGCTGCGACGATGTATGCGTCTTGAAGTTGTTTGCTCATGTTTTTTATCCTAAGGATTCAGCGCTCGGTGCCCGGCTTAGTTGCGAACCGGCTTGCCGGTCTGCAGCATGCCCATGATCCGTTCCTGCGATTTCGGGTTGTTCAGCAGTTCGAGGAAGGCCTTGCGTTCCATGTCGAGCAGCCACTGCTCGGACACCACGCTGCCCTGGTCGATATCGCCGCCGCTCACGATCTCGGCGATCATGTCGCCCAGCTTGTAGTCGTGCGCGGAGATGAAGCCGCCGTCGCGCATGTTCACCAGCTGGCCGCGGATCGTGGCCCAGCCGTAGCGGCCGGTCACGGTCACCGGGCGCTGCAGCGGTGCGCGGTAGCCCGAATCGAACATCGAACGCGCGGTGACTTTCGCCACGTGCAGCAGTTCATACGGGTTGAAGACGATGATGTCGTCTTCCTTCAGGTAGCCCATCGCTTTCGCTTCCAGCGCGGATTTCGACACGTTCGCGGTGGCCGCGTTCATGAAGCCCGTTTTCAGGAATTGCAGGATGTCGTTGCCCTTGGCTTCCTTGAAGGCGCGCACGGCCGCCTCTTTCAGCCCGCCGCCGGCCGGGATCAGGCCGACGCCCACTTCCACCAGGCCGATGTACGACTCGATCGACGCCACGCGGCGCGAGGCATGCAGCGCCAGCTCGCAGCCGCCGCCCAGCGCCAGGCCGGCCACTGCGGCCACCACGGGAACGTTCGAGTACTTCATTGCCATGAACGTGTTCTGCAGGTCGCGGATCAGCGGTTCCAGCGCCTTCGGGCCACCGGCCATGAAGGCCGGCAGGGCCGACTGCAGGTCGGCGCCGGCCGAGAACGCGCCGCCTTCGGCCGCATCTGTACCCCAGATCACCAGGCCCTTGAAGTTCTTCTCCGCCTCGAGCAGGCCGCGCTTCAGGCCGTCGATGACGCCCTGGCCGATCACGTGCAGCTTGGTCTTCAGCGAGATCACCAGCACCTCGTCGCCCGAATGCCACAGGCGCACGGAGTCGTCCTCGAACACGGTGGTGCCGGCTTTCGACGGATCGATGTCGCCCGCACCCACGACCGGTGCGCGGAACGCCTGGCGCTGGTACACGGCCAGGTCGGAGCGCGGCACGTAGCTGCCCGACTTGGCGGAGTACGAACCTTCAGGCGTGTGCACGCCCTTCTCGGCGACCTTCTCGTCGAACACCCAGGCCGGCAGCGGTGCATCGGTCAGCGCCTTGCCTTCTTCGATATCCTGCTTCACCCACTCGGCGATCTGCTTCCAGCCGGCGGCCTGCCAGGTTTCGAACGGGCCCACTTTCCAGCCGAAGCCCCAGCGCATCGCGAAGTCCACGTCGCGCGCATTGTCGGCGACGGTGTCCAGGTGGTAGGCGATGTAGTGGAACACGTCGCGGAAGATCGCCCACAGGAACTGGCCTTGCGGGTTGGTCGATTCGCGCAGCGCCTTGAATTTCTTGACCGGGTCCTTTTCCTTCAGGATGCGGGCGATGATGTCGGCGGCCTTGCCGCCGCCGGCCACGTATTCGCCGCTGGCGAAGTCGAGGCGCTGGATATCCTTGCCGACCTTCTTGTAGAAACCGCCGCCGGTCTTCTGGCCCAGCGCGCCCTTCTCGATCAGTTTTGCCAGCACGTCAGGCGTCTTGTAGACGCTGAAGAACGGATCGTCCTTCAGGTTGTCCTGCATCGTCCTGATCACGTGGCCCATCGTGTCCAGGCCCACCACGTCGGCGGTGCGGAACGTGCCGGACTTGGCGCGGCCCAGCTTGGCGCCGGTCAGGTCGTCGACCACGTCCACCGACAGGCCGAATTTCTCGGCTTCGTGGATCGTCGCCAGCATGCCGAAGATGCCCACGCGGTTGGCGATGAAGTTCGGCGTGTCGTTGGCGCGCACCACGCCCTTGCCCAGCGCGGACGTGAGGAAGGTTTCCAGCTGGTCCAGGATCTCCGGGCGGGTGGCCGCGGTCGGGATCAGTTCCACCAGGTGCATGTAGCGCGGCGGGTTGAAGAAGTGCACGCCGCAGAAGCGCGCTTTCAGTTCTTCGTCGAAGCCTTCGGCCAGCTGCTCGATCGGCAGGCCCGAGGTGTTCGAGGCGAAGATCGTGTTGGCGCCGATGTGCGGGGCCACCTTCTTGTACAGGTCGTGCTTCCAGTCCAGGCGCTCGGCGATCGCTTCGATGATCAGGTCGCAATCGGCCAGCTGGTCCAGGTTGTCCTCATAGTTGGCCACCTGGATCAGCGACGCGTCTTCCTTGTCGCCCAGCGGGGCCGGCGACAGCTTCTTCAGGTTGTCGATGGCGCGCAGCACGATGCCGTTCTTTGGGCCTTCTTTTGCCGGCAGATCGAACAGGACGACCTGCACCTTGGCGTTCACGCAATGGGCGGCGATCTGCGCGCCCATCACGCCGGCGCCCAGCACGGCGACTTTTTTTACGGAGAAGTTGCTCATGTGTGAGTCCTTTAATCTGTTAGAACAGGTCGGCGTCCAGCGCCATCAGGTTCGATGCGCCCGAGCGTGCCTGGCGGATCAGCATTGCCGTTTCCGGGTACAGGCGGCCGAAGTAGAAGCGCGCGGTCTGCAGCTTGGCTTCGTAGAACCGGTCGTCCGAATCCTTTTTCTCCAGCGCGATCTTGGCCATCTGCGCGAAGAAGTAGGAGAACACCAGGTGGCCGGCAACGCGCAGGTAAGGCACGGCGGCGGCGCCCACTTCATCCTGGTTCTGGAAGGCCTTCATGCCGATTTCCATCGTCAGCTTGGTCAGCTTCTCGCCCAGGTCGCCCAGCGGGGTGATGAATTCGGACATCGCCTCGTCGGTGCCGTTGTCCTCGACGAAGGCGCGGATCTTCTCGCCGAACTTGCGCAGCTTCGAGCCGTTGTCCATCAGGATCTTGCGGCCCAGCAGGTCGAGCGACTGGATCGTGTTGGTGCCTTCGTAGATCATGTTGATGCGCGCATCGCGCACATACTGTTCCATGCCCCATTCGGCGATGTAGCCGTGGCCGCCGAACACCTGCATCGCCTCGGAGGTGGCGATCCAGCCGTTGTCGGTGATAAAGGCTTTCACGATCGGCGTCAGCAGCGCCACTTCGTCGCCGGCTTCCTTGCGCACTTCCTCGTCAGGGTGGTTCAGTTCGCGGTCGATCTGCAGGGCCACGTAGCTGGTCAGCGCGCGGGCGCCTTCGGCGAACGCTTTCGCCGTCAGCAGCATGCGGCGCACGTCCGGGTGCACGATGATCGGATCGGCTGGCTTTTCAGGCGCTTTCACGCCCGACAGCGAGCGCATCTGCAGGCGGTCCTTGGCATACACCAGGGCGTTCTGGTACGCCACTTCGGTCAGGCCCAGCGACTGCATGCCCACGCCCAGGCGGGCCGCGTTCATGAACACGAACATGGCGTTCAGGCCCTTGTTCGGCTGGCCGATGATCCAGCCTTTCGCGCCGTCCAGGTTCATCTGGCAGGTGGAGTTGCCGTGGATGCCCATCTTTTCCTCGATGGCGCCGCAGAAGATCGGGTTGCGCTCGCCGATGCCGCCATCGGCGGTCGGCAGGAATTTCGGCACCAGGAACAGCGAGATGCCTTTCGAGCCTTCCGGTGCGTCCGGCACGCGGGCCAGCACCAGGTGCAGGATGTTCTCGGACATGTCATGTTCGCCGGCCGAGATGAAGATCTTGTTGCCGGTGATGGTCCAGGAGCCGTCGTCGTTCGGCAGCGCCTTCGAGCGCAGCAGGCCCAGGTCGGTGCCGCAGTGCGGCTCGGTCAGGCACATCGTGCCGGTCCACTCGCCGGACACCAGCTTGGGCAGGTAGGTCTTCTTCTGCTCGTCGGTGCCGTGTTCCTTCAGGCACTCGTACGCGCCGTGCGACAGGCCGGGGTACATCGTCCATGCCTGGTTCGACGAATTGAGCATCTCGTAGAACGAATTGTTCAGCACCACCGGCAGGCCCTGGCCGCCATATTCCGGATCGCATGCCAGCGCCGCCCAGCCGCCTTCGACGTACTGCTTGTACGCTTCCTTGTAGCCCTTCGGCGTGGTCACGGTCTGCGCCGCGGCATCGTGGTGGCAGCCTTCGCGGTCGCCGGAGTGGTTCAGCGGAAACAGCACTTCGGACGTGAACTTCGCACCTTCTTCCAGCACCGCGTTGATGATGTCGGCATCGGTTTCGGCGTGGGCCGGGAGTTCCTTGAGCTGCTCTTCCACCTTCAGGAACTCATGCAGCACGAATTGCATATCCCGGATTGGCGCGACGTATTGACCCATGTTTATCTCCTGCGACTAAGGCTATGTGTGATTGGTTGCCGGACCTTGCGGGCCCGGCGAATAATGAAACTTGTAATACGGTGACTTGTAATGCGTGACTTGTAATTCGGTGACTTGTAATGCGGTGACCGGCAGGTCAGGACTGGTAACTCTCGACCAGCCGGTTGAAGCCCACCGTGGCCCGCTCGACGGCCCCCGGAATGCGCAGGAAGCGGGCATCGTGGTGCACGGCCAGGATCAGGCCATACATCTCGTACACCAGCTGCTGCGCATCGGTATCCGCCTTCAGGTGGCCGCATTCGATTGCCTGCTGCGTGGCGCGCAGCAGCGCCCCCTGCCACGCGCTGACCATCGACACCAGCGCCTCGCGGATCAGGCCCGGGCGGTCGTCATACTCGACGGCGCCGCTGATGTAGATGCAGCCGGACGCGATCTCGACCGACACGCGCGCCAGCCAGCGGTCGAACATCGACTGCAGGCGCGGCAGGCCACGCGGCTCGCGCACGCTCGGGAAGAACACTTCCTG
>DASVVD010000508.1:0-5999 GCA_036386715.1 Pseudoduganella sp. | reverse complement strand
CCCTGTGGATCGGGGCTGATGAAGCGGCCGCTGCGGGCATCGAAATAGCGCGCGCCGTGGTAATCGAGCCCGCTGTCGGCATCGTGGTACTGGCCCACGTAGCGCAGCGGCTGGTGCACGCCATCATCGCGGTGGTCTGGCGTGTCCTGCCAGACCACCTTGCCGCTTTCGGACATGGTCAGCACCCTGCCCGCGCGGCTGGTGTGCAGATGGCGCGGCGCCGCCCCGAACAGGCGTGCCTGCAGCGTTTGCCACCAGCTGTCGCCACGCAGGTCGATCTGCGCCACCGGGCGCCAGCCCAGGTGCACGTAGGCGAAGCTCGCCTTGCCCTGCGCGTCGGCCTCGGCAACCAGGCTGTATTCCTCGTACACGCTCAGCGCAGCCTGCACACCACCCTGCGCATCGGTGACCAGCTTGACCACGCGGCGTCCGCGCGCGTCGTACACGTAGCGGCTACCGCCTTTTCCCCGCTGCGTGGCGCTCAACTGGCCGGCGGCGTTCCAGCGCAGCCGCTGCTCTCCCTGCGGCGTTGTCACGGACGACGGCAAGCCGGCGATGTCCGGCCCCTGGCCCGGGCCGGTCAACGGCGCATGATCCTGGCCGGCATCGCTGCCGGTGTCTGCCGGCATGGCCGGCGTCGCGGTTTGCGTGCCGGCTGCTGTCCCGGCCTGCGCGGCCAGGTCATCGACCGCCGGCGTGGAACCGATATCGATCTGCTCGAAGCGGTCGACGCTGCCGTCGCCGTGCGCGAGCTCGGTCGCATACGGACCGGAGGCCAGCCGCTGCCACTGTATGCGATCGATCAGCGCCTTGCGCCCGCCCAGCCAGGACGGCAGCATGCCCACCGTGGCGATCTTCGCCGGCAGCCCCTGCGCATCGAGGGTGGTCGCCAGTTCCAGCGTGCGGCCGGTGTTGTCGGTCAGCGTCCTGCCCACCACCCGGCCGTGCGCGTCGTGGCGCCAGGACTGGCTGATCTGCACGGTTTGCGCCAGCGTGGCGGCCAGTGGACCGGCGGCGGCGATGCGCAGGGTTTCGCGCACGACCCTTCCCTGCGCGTCGCGTTCGGTGACGGTGGTGCGGGTGCCGTCGGCATCGGCGATGGTTTCCTCGCTGACCCATGCGCCGGCGTAGCGATAGGTCAGCACCTGTTCGGCCGTGCGCGCGCCGGGCGCGAAGCGCTCGAGCCGCAGCAGGCGGCCGGCCGTATCCCGGGTGGCGCGCTGGCGGGCGCCGCGAGGATCGGTGCTTTCTTCGATGCGGCCGGCCGCGTCGTACAGCGCGGTTTGCCAGCCCTGGCCGGGATTGCGGATGGCAACCACGCGGCCATCGTCGTCCACCAGGCGCTGCGCCTGCGCATTGCGCGTGCTCAGCGCAAGAATATCGCCTTGCGCGGCGGTTCCCATCGCGCCCCACTGCGCCTGCAGCAGTTGCGCGCCGTTCGTGTCGCGCCAGGCGACGGGACGGCCGAACGGGTCGATCTCGATACCCGCCGGCGCCGGGCCGCCCGGTTTGCGCTCACCTGCGGCCGGCCGCATCGCGATGCGGCTGCCGTCCGGCAGCACCCGCTCGACCGGCCGCCCGGCTTCGTCATAGACAAAGGTGGTGGTCAGGTCGCCGGATTGCGTCACGCCGGTCAAATTGCCGAAGGCGTCATAGGCGTAGCGCAGCGTGCGGGTCTGCTTGCTGCCTTGGGCCGCGTCGCGGCGCACCGCTTCCACGCTGCTCGCTTCGGCCTGGCCGCGCCAGTTGAGGCGGTTGATGGCGGTCTGTTCGACATCGCCCTCGGCGCGGCGCAGCGCCACGGCCCGCAGGGCGGCATCGCGCTCGCGCACTTCGGTGACGATGCCGCCGGGAGCGACGATGCGCTCGACATGGCGGCCGCCCGCGTCATATTCGAAACGCGTGATGTCGGAGTCGGCCGGACTGCCGGACTTGCCGTTGGGGAGCGGCCCGTCGACTTGCGCCAGCACGCTCAGGCCATTGACCACGCGGTAGGCGTAGCGCGTGGTGCGCGACAGCGCCACCGGGTCGCCCATGCCTTCCGGCCGCGGCGACCAGCCGCTGACGCTCACGCTGGCCGGCTGCCCCCTGTCGTTGTAGACGATGCGCGTCATCGCTTCGCGCCCGGGGACCACGCTCGGGCGCGCAATCAGCGTCGGCCCGGCAACGCCGCCCGCCCCGTATTCGTACCGCACCTGCAACCGGGCCGGCTGCGGCTTGCCGTTGACGTAGTCGATACGGCTCACGCGCAGCGGACGGCCGTAGTGATCCAGTTCGGACTTCTGGATTTGCTGCGGCAGGCCTTGCGCATCGAGCAGCGCCGTTTCCACCAGGCGGCCATGCTCGTCGTAGCCATAGCGCTGATTGGGCGGTCCGCACAGCGCACAGCCGGCGCCGCGCACTTCCAGCAGGCGGTAATCGTCCGCCATCGTCGCATAGCGGTAGACCGTCTGCCCGCCTTCGCCGTTGGTCACCGTGGTGCGGCCCGGGCGGTCATAGCGCACCGTCACCTTGTCGATATCGTTGGCGTGCGTCGACAGGATCGCCTTGCCGTCTGCCTGGTAGCCATACGTGGCGTAACGCCGCATGACGGGCTCGCCATTGGTCGCGGCGCCCGCGATGCTGATGCCGGTCAGGAAGGACGGATGGGCCGTGTCCTCGTAGTGGTACTGGCGGCCCTCGGTGCCGCCCGGGTAACGCACGCGCACCAGGTTGGCGATGCGCACCCGCTGCGCCGCGCCGGCGGCAACGGCCGCAACGGCGGTACCCGTAGTTCCAGCAGCATCGCCATGCTCGTACTCGAAGCGGCCGACCGGGCTGTCGATGCCGCGAACGCCGCGGAACCGCGCGCCGGCCTGCCGACGTTCCGGATACATGAGCCGCAAGCTGCGCCCCTGCGGGTCGGTCACCTTGACCAGCAAGCCCTTGGTGTCATACAGCAGGCTGAGGATTTCGCCGGTGGCGGCCTTGATCTGCACCAGCTTGCCGCGCTGATCGAAGCTCAGCTCGCGGCCATCGGTCCAGCGCCACACATACTCGTCTCCGCCCTGGCGGTTGCGTCGCACGGCGATGCTGCCCCGGGCCGGATCGGCGGCCACGGCCCGCGCCGGGTTGACCAGGTCGCGGCTGAATATCAGGCTGCTGCCGTCGGCCTGGAATACCTGCAGCGTCCGGGCGCCGATCGCCAGCTCGGTTTCGTAGGACAACTTCCAGCCCCGCCCGAGCAACCCCGGTAACGCGCCGCTGCCACTGTAGACGCTGTTGTAGTGGCGCACGATCTCCAGTCCCAGCACGCCCGGCAGCGCGGCCATGTCCTCTTCGCGCTGGTACTTGTTGCCGGTCATCACATTGATCGGATTGCCGACGCCGATCTGGACACTGGTCGCACCGGGATCCTGGCCGGTCGGTGCATCGGCGCCACACGTCGGACCGCCGTCGCCGGGACAAGCGAGCGCGGTGCCGGTCGTGGCGGCCAGCATGGCGCCGGCCAGCACCAGCAAGATCAGATATCGGGGAATGACGTTCAAGTGCGCTCCTGTAAAACTCGGTAATGCGTTAAGCCACAATTTCCCGCGGACGCCAGAAATTCCTGCCGTCCGGATTCACTCTTTGATGCGACCATATTTTCCTTCGCACGAATTCTTGCGCAGGAACTTAATATGGGAACACCCCGATGACCACGGCCGAATATACATGCGTCGAACGCACGCAATTGCTTCACCCGGATTCAATCGGGGCCCCACCTCTACACGATGGAATATGCCGTTCCAGCATTCCGCCGTCGGCCAAAGGAGGCCTTGAGCCGGCAATGAACTCAGCGCAGTTTCTTTAAAGAAAATCCATCAGGAGTGCCCGCATATCGACCCCCTGCGGTTCCCATTTTGGCTAGCTCGGCCGGCCTGCCTGCAATCGCGACCAGCAGGCGGGCCATGCCTGGAAAACCGGGCGGCAAATGAAGTTCATCGCGATCCGAATCATCTTATTCAAAGAAAACCCTCGTGCGCCAGATGCGGCAATGCGTCAGTCGAAGCCCTGTCGCCATGCCGCATGGCGCCCTGGGCGTTTGACAACCGAATTAAAATTATTGATAATAGGAAATTGAAACAAAAGTGATATATTGTGAACGGAAAAAATTCCGTGCAGATTTTACTACCGTTTTTTCTGACAAAAACTCACGAAATGTCACGAGAATGAATTTATCTCGCCCGGCCGGTACGTCCTGCCTGGTTCTACGCATTACCTGACAATGTGAATGCAAAGATCGATCGTCGGCATCCGCATACTGACAGCGTGGGGTTCGTGCCTGGCAGCCATATCAGCGCCCGCAGCAGCATTTGGATTGGCAGAAACATAATCAATCGATGCTAGACTTGCCGCCGTCCGCCAGAACCGGCGCTATTGCGATTTCATTTCCAGCAGGTCCATGGGTTTCATCAAAAAAAGTTCCAGGAAAGTCGCTGTTCTCGCCTGCCTGCTTGCCGTCCCGTTCTGTGTCCATGCCGATGAAGGCGCGGTGCTGGCCGCGCTGCCGGCACTGTTGCTCGACCGGCACCAGCCGGTCGCCATCGACGGCAACCTGGCCGAGCCGGCGTGGCAGGCCGCGCCCGAGTTCGCGGACTTTCACCAGTACCTGCCGGAGAACGGCAAGCCCGCCCCGGCCGGCCTGCGCACCGCGGTGCGCCTGCTGATCGACGGCGATGCGCTGATCTTCGGCATCCGCGCGTGGGACAGCACGCCCGGCGCCATGCGCGGTTCGCTGGCGCGCCGCGACAAGGTGGGCAACGACCAGGACTACATCGGCATCTGGCTCGACCCCACCGGCCACGGCCGCGCCGCGCAGTTCGTGCGCGTCAACATCCACGGCGTGCTCACCGACGGCATGTACCGCGCCGACGAGGACGAGGACGACCTCGGCCCCGACTTTCCCATCGATGCCGCAGTGCGCCGGCTGCCGGACGGCTACAGCATGGAGATCCGCTGGCCGCTGTCGAACCTGCGCTTTCCTTATGACGGCGGCAAGGCGTGGCGCCTGATGGTCGAGCGCAGCGTGCCCCACGCGGGCGGACTGCGGCTGACCAGCACGCCCTTGAAAACCGGCTCCCTCAGCTACATCGACGCGCTGCAGGAACTCGGCGGCATGCAGGGCACCGTACAGGCCGTGCGCGACCGCGCCTTCCTGGAGCTGAAGCCGGAACTGACGGTGCGCGCCAACCGCGACCGCGACGATGATGGCCGGCGCCACGCCAGCCAGGCCAGCGCCGGGCTGGAAATCAATGCCCGCCCGCGCGCCGACTGGGTCTTCAACGCCACCTTCAATCCCGACTTTTCGCAGGTCGAGATCGACGAGCCGATGCCGACCGGCGCCAGCCGCATCGCCCTCAGCCTGCCCGAAAAGCGCGGCTTCTTCCTGGAGAGCGCCGACGTGCTCGGCCTGCCGCTGTCGGCGTTCTACTCGCGCACGATCGCCAGCCCGCAGTGGGGCCTGCGCGGCACCTGGCGCAGCGCGCAGGCCGACGCCACCGCGATGAGCCTGCGCGACGAGGAAGGCGGCGTGGTGCAGCGTGGCCGCGTCTACGAAACCGCGGAGTATGCGCAGACGCGGCGCACCCTGGCCAGCCTGGTGCGGGCCCGCTGGCATGCCGGCAACGCCCTGCTGGGCGCGTTCGTCTCGCAGCGCGGCTACGGCGATGCCGGCGCCAACGCGGTCGCAGGCTTCGACGGCCAGTGGCGCACCGACGGCGACCAGGCCTCGTGGCTGCTGATGCACTCGCAGAACAGCGCCGGCTTCACCGGCGAGCCGCGCGAAGCCACCGTGCGGATGCCGGCACGGCGCGGCAGCTATGCGCAAGGGCGCTATGTGCACAACGGCGACGACTGGTGGAACGAATTCAAGCTCGAGGCGGTCGGCCCGGGCTTCGTCAATGACAACGGCTTCGTGCCGCAGACCGGCATCGTCAGGACCGATATCGACCTGAACCGCCGCCTCGGCGAAACGGTCG
>DASVVD010000507.1:0-4696 GCA_036386715.1 Pseudoduganella sp. | reverse complement strand
CAACTGCAACCATTTCTATGGCGGCACGTACTGGGGCGAGGAGATCGCCAACGCGGAGTTCGTCCATTACCCGACCGAGCGCTGGTTCAAGCCCGGCCGCAAGGATGCGCTGCCGCCGGAAATCCTCGATGAATACTGCCTGCAGGTCTATGATCCGGATGGCGAGCTGCGCGGTTCGCACCTGGTCGACACCAATTCCGGCAACGCGCAGCGCGGCATCTGCTCGCTGCCGTATGTGCGGCAGTCGGACGGCGAGGTGGTGTACTTCCCGTCCAACCTGGTCGAGAACCTGTATGTCAGCAACGGCATGAGTGCCGGCAATACCCTGGAAGAAGCGCAGGTGCAGTGCCTGTCCGAGATCTTCGAACGGGCGGTCAAACGCGAAATCCTCGAAGGCGAGCTGGCCTTGCCCGACGTGCCGCAGGAAGTGCTGGCGAAATATCCCGGCATCGTGGCCGGCATCGCCGGGCTGGAAGAACAGGGCTTCCCGGTGCTGGTGAAGGATGCGTCGCTGGGCGGCATCTACCCGGTGATGTGCGTGACGCTGATGAACCCGCGCACCGGCGGCGTGTTCGCCTCGTTCGGCGCGCACCCGAGCCTGGAAGTGGCACTCGAGCGCAGCCTGACCGAACTGCTGCAGGGCCGCAGTTTCGAGGGCCTGAACGACCTGCCCCGCCCCACGTTCGCCAGCAACGCCGTGACGGAGCCGAACAACTTCGTCGAGCATTTCATCGACTCCAGCGGCATCGTGTCGTGGCGCTTCTTCAGCGCCAGGGCCGACCATGATTTCGTCGAATGGGATTTTTCCGGCCACGGCGAAAACTCCAATGCGCAGGAAGCCGCCACCCTGTTCGGCATCCTCGAAGGCATGGGCAAGGAGTCGTACATGGCGGTCTACGACCAGCTGGGCGCCATCGCCTGCCGCATCCTGGTGCCGGGTTACTCGGAAATCTATCCGGTCGACGACCTGGTCTGGGACAACACCAACAAGGCGCTGCTGTTCCGCGCCGATATCCTGAACCTGCACGGCCTGGACGATGCCGCGCTGGAAGCCCTGCTCGATCGCCTCGAGAACAACGAGCTCGACGACTATTCCGACATCGCCACGCTGATCGGCATCGAATTCGACGAGAACACGGACTGGGGCCAGCTCACCGTCATGGAGCTGAAGCTGCTGATCCATCTCGCCCTGCAGCAGTTCGAGGAAGCGCACGAGCTGGTCGGCGCCTTCCTGCAGTACAACGACAATACCGTCGAGCGGGGCCTGTTCTACCAGGCCCTGAATGCGGTGCTGGAAGTGGTGCTGGACGACGACATGGAACTGGACGAGTACGAGGTCAATTTCCGCCGCATGTTCGGCAACCCGCGGATGGACGCGGTACTGGGCTCGGTGAACGGCAGCGTGCGCTTCCACGGCCTGACGCCGACCAGCATGAAGCTCGAAGGCCTCGACCGGCACCAGCGCCTGCTCGACAGCTACAAGAAACTGCACACGGCGCGCGCCAGGGCGGCATCCCGCCAGGGATAATGCCTGCGGGCGGGGCGCCGCTGCGGCGCCCCGCCCTCTCCACCGCGCAGCGTTCATGACCCACCGCCCATCGCCGCGGGCACCTGGCGACAAGGAATGCGCCACCCTCCGCCCGCAACTGCTATGCTTCGCCCATGACTACCGATACCGACATTGAACTCTCCGGCCCGTTCCAGGCCACCGACAGCAGCGGGCAAAAGCTCGACGTCAAGGCGATCCGCATTTTCGATGAAGGCTACGGCATCATCGACGTGTATGTCGACTTCAGCAAGCCACTCGACGGCGGCCACAAGGACAGCGTGTTGCTCAAGCAGATCGTCGAGCGCCTGCGCTCGCTCGGCTACAAGGGCCCCGATTTCGGCCTGAGCGATGCTGGCCTGCAAGAGAGCAAGCTGATCGTGCTCGAGGCGCCCGAGGAATTCGCCGCATTCGCCAAGAGTCGCGGCTGGAAGAACCTGGCCGAAGAGTTCGACGAGTAAACCGCGCTGCAACGCTGGCCCCGTTGCCGGCCTCGCACGCCCTTCACGTGGCCCGCGTCGCGCGGGCCCGCTTGCCTGTTCCACGCAACTTCTATTCGCCTCTACTCCTATTGGCCGGCACTCCTGTTCGCAGGCACTCCTATCGCCGGCACGCCTATTCCCCCGCAACTTCCCTGATCGCCGCCCTGATGGCCTGCAGCGACGGTTTCGCGCGCGATTCGAAGCGCAGCGTCTGGATGCCGGCCTGCTCCAGGCGCTCGTCGCGCACCTGGTCCTTCGCCCGCGAGTGCGTCCTGTCGTCGAGCTCCACCACAGCGATCACGTTGCAGTGCCGGTCGCACACCACGTAGTCGATACGCTGCTGTGCAATGCGCAGGCGATCGGTATTGCGCCGTGCCTCGTTGGTGCTGGCCGCTTCGAGCAGCGCCGACATGGCGACCTGCGGAAAAATATAATATTGCGGCAGCGCCTGCACCAGGCGGCCGAAAAATTCCAGCTCGTTCTCGGTCAGCAGGTCCTTGCCCTGGTAGATCCCCAGCTTGATGCGCCGGCTGCGCGCCCTGGCCTGCGCCACGAAGCCGGCGATCGCCAGCACGATGAGAACTGCAAGCACCACAATCTGCAACGTCGTCACTCAGGTATCCAGGCGGAATTCGGAAGGGCGACAGTGTAACGTGTCATTGCTTCCGGGAACAGCCCGCCACGGTGCTTTTACTCGAATCGAAACGCCAGGCTGCCGTGGTATTCGCCCGCCGCCGTTGGCCACGCCGCCGCCGGGCCCAGCACTTCGGTGCCGCTGAACTTTTCGCCGATGGCGGGAATGGCGTGCAGCCAGGACAGGTCGCCGGCCGGGAACTCCACCGTCGTGTTGGCGTGCGAGATGCGCGGCGTGCCCACCCGCAGGTAGCCGTCCGGCTGGCCGGCGAATACCGTCAATGCGCCGTTCGCGGTCGCGAGCCGCGCCCAGCGCACGCCGGCATAGAAACCCTGCGACTCGGGGTAGCGGAACGACTCGCCCGGTTGCTGGTCGAACTGCGCCACCTCATGCACGCCGAGCCAGGTGCCGTGCAGCCGGTTTTTCCACACCCGGTAAGGCCCCTCCCCCAGCCAGCGCATCGAACGCTGCGCGCTTTCCGGGTGGTCGAAGGTCACGCCGTGGTACTGCACCGGCCCATCGAGCCGGTAGCCATAATCGAGGCGCAGTGCGCCATCGCCGTGCAGTGTCCAGCGCACGCGGTCCAGGCCGGCGCTGTCGCGGGCCTGGACCCAGGCGACCGGCTTGCCGCCGGCATCGGCTGCCGTGCCGCTGGTGACCACCGGCGCCCCGCCGACAACCGGGAAGCGCTGCGCCGCATGGCCGAGGCGCAGGCGCTCCAGCATCACCGGCTTGCCCTGCGGATCGGCCAGGCCCGACACGCGAACCGCCAGCACCGGCTGCGGCGGGAAGCGGTATTCGTTGCCGTCCGAGCGGCGCCGCGTGGCATCGAACAGCGTTTTCCACTGCCGGCCGTCGGCGCTGATCTCCAGCTTGAAACGGGCGTAGGCCGTCTTCTTGTCGATCGCCGGAACGATCTCGAGCACGCTGGCGGTCTGCGCGCTGGCCAGGCGGTATGTGCCGCTGGCGGCATCCTCGCCGACGAATGGCAGCCAGCCGACCACGGCATCCTTGGCCGGCCGGGCAAACGCCAGCCGCGGGCCGTTGGCCAGGGCCGATACGCGCTCGCCGTTGCGCAGCGCCAGCAGCTGGCCGGCGGCATCGAAGCCGGCGCTGACGCTGCCGGCCACCAGGCGGATGCCGCCATCGGCCTGCTCGACCCGCGGCACGATGGCCGATGCGGACGATTCAGCCGAAGCCAGCTGGCGGCTGGACAGGTCGGCGGCCGGGTATGTCCAGGTCCACAGCTGGCCGCCGTCCGGGCCGGTGGCCGTCACTTCCAGCGCGTCGGCCCGGTGGCTGCGCCAGCCCGCCGGCAGGCGCAGGTCCAGCATGCCGCTGCTGCGCGCCGCCACGCCAGGTCCGCGCACGTCTCCCTTGGCCAGTACCTGGGGGGCGGACGCTGCCGCGCCAGGGCCCGGGTAGCGCAGCAGCCGCCATGCGAAGCGCACCTGGTCCAGGCCATGGAAGTCATACAGGTTATCGACCTTCAGCCTTCCGTCGAAGCCGGCATCCAGGACGGCCGCGCCCAGCCGCACCGGCGACCAGACATGCCGCACCGCGTTGTAGCTGCCCTCCTTCTCGTGGTGGGGGCCGACGATGCCGTCCGGGCCATACGTGCCGTAGGGATCGACGCGGTTACCCTGGTCGGTGCGCACGACGCCCTCGTCGTTCAGCGCCCAGATCACGCCGCCCACGCCCACCCTCGACGCCATCATCGCCGTCCAGTAGTCGTCCAGGCTGGCGCCGCCGCCACCGTCGTACAGTGCGTGCATGAACTCAGTGGGCATGAACAGGTTCGGCCCTTGCAGGCGCTCGTTCAGCAGTTGCCAGTTGGGGTAATGCTTGGTGTCGATATCGCTGAAGATGGCCCAGGGGTGGATTACCGGGCGCTTCTGCGGATCATACTTGTGATATTCGCCGTCGAGTTCGAGGTTGAAGCCGCCCTCGTTGCCATTGGCCCAGAACAGGATGCTCGGGTGATTCACGTCGCGCGGCACCATCTCCTCCACCAGCCGGCGCCCCACCGGCGTG
>DASVVD010000506.1:0-1932 GCA_036386715.1 Pseudoduganella sp. | reverse complement strand
AGGCCGACAGTACGATGCGGCCGCCCGGCGCGGTGAACTTGGCCGCGTTGTTCAGCAGGTTGCCCACCACCTGGGTCAGGCGCACGCTGTCGCCATCGACCCAGATATCGTGGTCCGGCAGCTTCACGGCCAGCACATGCTGGCGGGCGGCGATGTTCGGATCGGCCGTCTCGGCCGCGCTGCGCAACAGGCCGCACAGTTCCACCTCGGCGCGGCGCAGCGTGATCTTGCCCTGCGAGATGCGCGAGACATCCAGCAGATCGTCCACCAGCCGCACCATGTGGTCGGTCTGGCGCAGGATCACGCGGCGGGCGTTTTCCTGCGCCGGCGACGAATGCGGATCGAGGCTGCGCAGCAGTTCCACGGCGTTGCGGATCGGTCCCAGCGGGTTGCGCAGCTCGTGCGCCAGGATCGCCAGGAATTCATCCTTGCGCTGGTCCATCTCGCGCAGCTCGCGCTCCACGCGGCTCAGGCGCAGCAAGGCGCGCACGTTGGCCACCAGTTCTTCCGGCTCGATCGGCTCGAACAGGTAGTTGTCGGCGCCGCTGTCGAGCGCGCGCACCTTGTCCGGCGACGACAGGTAGGATGCGGAGGTCTGCAGCACCAGCACCATCGAGGTATCCGGATCGTGCTTGAGCTGGCGGCACACTTCGAAACCGTTGATATCCGGCAGCTTGGTATCGAGCAGCACCAGGTCCGGCCTTTGTTCCCGCACCATCTGCAGCGCCTCGCCGCCGCTGCCGGCCTCGATCACGTGGAACCCCGCGCGCTGCAGGATGCGCGTTTTCGCATAGCGGGCGGCGTCGGTATCGTCGACGTTCAGGATCAAGGGGTCGAGCGGGTTTGCCTTCATGATGGTCTCTTGATGTCTTGGCAAAAGGCGTTGAGCTGCGCCAGCAGTTCGTCGCGGCCGACAGGCTTGCTGAAATAGGCGTCCGCGCCCAGCGCGAACGCCTTCTGGCGGTCGGCCACTTCGGAGGCAATGACCACCGGCACGCCCTTGCGGCGTTCGTCATCCTTGATCTTGGCGAGCCAGCGCCAGCTGTCGCCGCCGACCAGGTACAGGTCGAGGATCACGGCGGCCGGGTGCTCCACCGCCCATGCCTGTTCCGCTTCCCACACGCTGTGCACGGCAATCACGCGATACGGCGTGTTGCGCAGGTAGCTGCGGTACAGCAGCTGGGTCGAGCGGTCGTCTTCCACCACCAGCACCGGGATGCCGCCGCCTTCCGCCACGCCGGGATGGAACACGTGCGGTGCGGGCATCTCGTCGAACAGCATGGGAATCACGGCCGAGAAGGTGGAGCCGGCGCCCGGGGTGCTCTTCAGGCTCACCGAGCCGCCCAGCAGGCTGGCCAGCTTGCTGCACAGCGGCAGGCCCAGGCCCGTGCCCTTGACGCGGTGCTGCAGCCGGTTCTCCACTTGCGAGAATTCCTCGAAGATGAGCTGCTGGTGTTCGGGGGCGATGCCGAGGCCGGTATCCTCGACATCGAAGCGCACCGCTTCGCCTTTCGGCAGCAGCGTGGCGGATACGCGCACGTGGCCGGCCTCGGTGAACTTCAGCGCGTTCGAGATGAAGTTGCGCAGGATTTGCGACAGCTTCGCCTCGTCCGTCATCATCGTGATCGGCTCGGCGGGTGCATCGAACAGCAGTTCGACGGTACTCGAGAGGAGCAGCGGGCGCAGCATGCCGCGCAGCGCAGAGAACATGTCCTCCACCTCGAACGGCGCCGTGCGCACGTCGATCTTGCCGGCTTCGATCTTGGCCAGGTCGAGCAGGTCGTCCACCAGTTCGGTCAGCGATTCGGCACCCTTCAGGATGAAACGCACCTGCTTTTCCTGCTCCGGCGACAGCTCGCCATCGACGCGCTCCAGCAGCAGCCGGGTCAGTGCGCGGATCGACGACAGCGGCGTGCGGAACTCATGGGTCAT
>DASVVD010000505.1:0-2657 GCA_036386715.1 Pseudoduganella sp. | reverse complement strand
GTGGCCTGTCGTTGCAGGCAAGCCGCCGGAGTGGTCGCATGCGGTTGAAGTCGCGACTGCGAACCCTCTCTCGGTTAGTTGCAATTTAACGTTATTTCACCGCCTGTTTGCTGGCGATTCGTGTGATGACAGGAACCATTGACCTGCCGATGCAGGACAAGCGCCGGCACGTGTCAGGACAGGCCCCGGCCGCGCCGGCATGTGTGTCGCTTCTGGCAAGGAACCGGGCGCCGGATGTTCCCCGGGCCCGGTCCCGATATCATCAACGCACCGCTTCAGCCACGGCAACCGCCGTCATGTTGACGATGCGGCGCACGGTGGCGCCCGGTCCGAGCACGTGCACCGGCAGCGCGGCGCCCAGCAGCACGGGGCCGACCGTGACGCCCTTGCCGCCCGTGACCTTGAGCAGGTTGAAGGCGATGTTGGCCGCGTCCAGCGACGGCATCACCAGCACGTTGGCTTCGCCCGTGAAGCCGGGCACCACGCCGCCCACCAGCGCGACGTCGCCCTGCACTTCGCCGATCACCGGCAGGTCCGGCGACGACTGCGCCAGCAGGGCCCTGGCATCGCGCATCTTGCGGGCCGACGGCCGCTCGGACGAACCGGCGGTCGAATGCGACAGCAGCGCGACTTTCGGCTCCAGGCCGAAGTGGCGCACGCCCTCGGCGGCCAGGCGCGCGATGGCGGCCAGCTGCGCAGCGGTCGGATCGTCGTTCACGTGCGTGTCGGCCACGAACAGCGTGTGCTTTTCCAGCACCAGCGCGTTCATCGTCGCCAGCACTTCGGCGCCTGGCGCCAGGCCGATGGTTTCGCGCACCTGTTGCAGGTGGGTGTCGATATTGCCACGCAGGCCGCAGATCACCGCGTCCGCCTCGCCGGACTTCAGCAGCGCCAGCGCATGGCTGGTCGGGTCGAGCGTGCCCGGATCGGCCAGCGTGTAGTCGGTGCCGTGCTTCAGGCGCAGGCCGGCGGCGGCGATCGCCCTGGCCACCTTGTCGGCGCTGCCCACCAGCACCGGCAGGCCGAGGCTTTCATCGACCACCGTCTGCACGGCGCGCAGCACGCGCTCGTCGTCGCCCTCGGCGTATACCACGCGTTTCTGCGCGGTCTTGGCGGCCGAGAACAGTGGCTTCATCACCAGGCCGGTGTGGAATACCTGCTGCTCGAGCTGGGCGCGGTAGGCGGCCAGGTCGGCGATCGGCGTGGCGGCCACACCCGATTCGGCAGCGGCCTTTGCCACGGCCGGCGCGATCGCGGCGATCAGGCGCTGGTCGAACGGTTTCGGAATGATGTAGTCGGGCCCGAAGACCAGGCTCTGGCCGGCGTAGGCGGCGGCCACGGTTTCGGAAACCTCGGCTTCGGCCAGCTCGGCGATCGCCACCACGCAGGCCTGCTTCATTTCTTCGGTGATGCGGGTGGCGCCGCAATCGAGCGCGCCGCGGAAGATGTAGGGGAAGCACAGCACGTTGTTGACCTGGTTCGGGTAATCCGAACGGCCGGTGGCGATGATGCAGTCCGGCCGGGCGGCCAGCGCCACTTCGGGGCGGATCTCCGGTTCCGGGTTGGCCAGCGCCAGGATGATCGGGCGATCGGCCATGGTCTTCACCATTTCGCCCGTCAGCACGCCGGCGGTCGAGCAGCCCAGGAACACGTCGGCGCCGCGCACGATGTCGGCCAGCGTGCGGGCATCGGTCTGCTGTGCATAGCGCGCCTTGTTCGCTTCCATGTTGGCTTCGCGGCCCTGCCAGATCACGCCGCGCGAGTCGGTCACGTAGACGTTTTCGCGGCGCACGCCGAGGCCCACCATCATGTCCAGGCAGGCGATCGCGGCCGCGCCGGCGCCCGAAGCGACCAGGCGGATATCGCCGATACGCTTGTCGGCCACCTTCAGCGCGTTGAGCAGCGCGGCGCTGGAGATGATCGCGGTGCCGTGCTGGTCGTCATGGAAGACGGGAATGTTCATGCGCTCGCGCAGCTTCTTCTCGATGTAGAAGCATTCCGGCGCCTTGATGTCCTCCAGGTTGATGCCGCCGACCGTCGGCTCTAGCATCGCGATGGCGTCCACCAGCTTGTCGGGATCGTTCTCGGCCAGTTCGATGTCGAACACGTCGACGCCGGCGAACTGCTTGAACAGGCAGCCCTTGCCCTCCATTACCGGCTTCGAAGCCAGCGGGCCGATATTGCCCAGGCCCAGCACGGCGGTGCCGTTGGTGATCACGGCCACCAGGTTGGCGCGCGACGTATACTCGGCGGCCATGGCCGGGTTGGCGGCGATTTCCTCGCAGGCGTAGGCTACGCCCGGCGAATAGGCCAGCGACAGGTCGCGCTGGTTCGACAGCGGCTTGGTGGGCACGACCTCGATCTTGCCGCGCGTCGGCAGGCGATGGTATTCCAGCGCGTCGGCGCGCAACTGCTGCTCGCGGCGTTCGTCGTTATGTTGGTTGTTCTGTTCGTTCGTCATGCTTTCTCCTTCAGGAACCACCCGAGCGGCCACCGGGGCGGCGCAGGCTTATTGATATGATCGGCCGCAGCGATGTCAAAATGACACGGCAAGTGAAACCGTCAATATTACCCTGAACTGGCAATCCGCGTGGGCGGCCCTTTTCGGCACGAACGTTCGATTCAGCCCCCCTATACCAAACGAACTACGGTGAAAT
>DASVVD010000504.1:0-14531 GCA_036386715.1 Pseudoduganella sp. | reverse complement strand
CCCTGGTCGCGGTGCACTTCGAAATCCAGCGTGCGGTATGGCAGGCGACCTTCGCGGTGGCCGAACCAGGCGTCGATCGGGCCGCTGTAGAACACGTGGTCGTAGGCCGACTTCTGTTCCGGCTTGAACGGCGTGTTCAGGTGCACGGTGATGCCCGGCACATCGAGGATCTTCTCGACGATGGCCGTGTAGCCATCCTTCGGCATGCCCTGGTACTTGTGGCTGAAATAGTTGTCGTCGTAGTTGAAGCGCACTGGCAGCCGCTTCAGGATGCTGGCCGGCAGTTCGCTCGGCTGCAGGCCCCACTGCTTGACGGTGTAGGTCTTGAAGAACGCTTCGTACAGGTCACGGCCGACGAAGCGCAGTGCCTGGTCCTCGAAAGTGACCGGGTTCTCGATCGTCTTGTCGCCCTGTTCGGCCAGGAATTCCTGCGCCTCGGCCGGCCGCATGGTCTTGTTGAAGAACTGGTTGATCGTCAGCAGGTTGATCGGCAGCGTGAACACTCGCTCGCCGGTGATCGCCTTCACGCGGTTGACGAAGGGCTTGAACTCGGAAAACTCGTTGACGAACTTCCACACCCGCTCGTTATCGGTGTGGAAGATGTGCGGGCCGTATACGTGCACCATCACATTGGTTTCTGCATCGCGTTCGGAATAGCAGTTACCGGCGATGTGCGATCGTGCTTCGAATACCTCGACTTTATGGCCCGCCTTTGCGAGCTGGTGCGCGATGACCGCGCCGGAGAAGCCTGCCCCAATAATTGCTACGTTTTTTGTCATCACGTTCACTTGCCTACGTTTGGTTGATATTGGTGTATTGGATCGACTCAGGTCCACCACAGGTTCGACTCGGGACGACTTGGTCTTTATTCAAAGCCTGCCTGATGCTTACCCAAGGTGGATCCACGGTCCTGTCCAGGATCGATCCAATGGTTGCGCTTCCCGACTCCGGATGCCGGTTATGTGGTGAGATTACCATGTAAAAAAAACAAGCGTTGCACTGCTGGCGTGGCGAGTTCACAAATTTCCCGACTGTGCAGCGTTGCGTTCGCCGCCGCACATCGGCCATGCCCGAGGGCGCTTATGATCGGCCCGTCCAACGAACGGAGACGCAAGGGTGACTGACGACGTGCTGATCATCGGCGGCGGGCTGGCTGGCCTGGCCTGCGGTGTTGCGCTGGCCGACCGCGGCGTGCGCTGTCATGTGCTGGAGGCGTCGGAGCGGCTGGGCGGGCGTGCCAGCAGCTGGAGCGATCCGGCCACCGGCGACACGGTCGACATCGGACCGCACATCTTCCATTCCGAATATCACAACATGCTGGCATTCCTGGCGCGGCTGGGAACGGCGCAGCAGATCACCTGGCAACCGGGCAAGGTGCTGGCGCTGGCCAGCAAGCCGCGGCCGGTGCACCTGCGGCACGCACCGCTGCCGCCTCCGATGAGCCTGATTCCGAGCATCCTGCCGGCCCCGGGGCTGCACCTGCCCGACTACCTGTCGATGACCCGCATCGGCTGGCGCGGCATGGTGTTCGATGAACGGTACGTGCCCGGCATCGACGGCACCAGCGCCGAGCAGTACCTGCGCGACAAGGGCGTCAGCGAAACGCTGATCGACTGGTGGTGGCGCTTTGCCGCGATGGTGGTCTGCAGCGTGCCGCTGGAGCGCTGTTCGGCGGCATCGCTGCTGCGCATCCATGCGCACCTGAGCAATTACCGGCGCCTGCATTTCGGCTTCGGCGCGCTCGGCCTGGCCGAGCTGTATGCGGCGCAGGCGACCCGCGTCATCGCGGAGGCGGGCGGCTCGGTGTCGTGCCGCGCGCCGGTTGCCGGCTTCACCGTTGGCGACCGGGTCGAAGGCGTGGTGCTGGAAGACGGCAGGCGCCTGGCCGCGGGTGACGTCGTCAGCGCGCTGCCGCCGACGGCGCTGAAGGATATCGTGCCCGATGCATGGCGCGCGATGGCGCCGTTCGGGCAACTGCCGGCCTTCGAACCGAGCCCGTACATCTGCGTGTACCTGTGGTTCGACCGGCCGTTGCGCGTCGAGCGTTTCTGGGCGCACCTGTGGTCGCCCGAACGCCTGAACTACGACTTCTACGACCTGACGCAGATCCGCGCAGGCTGGCAGGGCAGGCCGACAGTCCTGTGCTCGAACATCATCTACAGCCACCGCGCACATCACATGAGCGATGACGAGATCGTGCATGCCACGCTGCGCGAAGTGGCCGAGGCGGTTCCGGATGCGGCGGGTGCGCGCCTCGTGCACGCCTGCGTGCACCGCGTGCCGATGGCGATCCCGTGCCCGCTGGCCGGCTTCGAGACGATCCGGCCGGCGCCCGAGAGCCCGGTGCCCGGCCTGGTGCTCGCCGGCGACTGGGTGCAGACGCACCTGCCATGCACGATGGAGAGCGCCGTCAAATCCGGATTCATGGCCGCCGAGAGGGTGCTGGCGCGGCGCGGCAGCCCGGCAACGCTGGCGATCCCGTCGCGCGAATTCGACGGCCTGTCGTACCTGGCACGCAAGATCACCGGCGGCAAGGGCCACCCCTAGGAACCGGTGATCCGGCGTACCCTCGGCCGTATTGCCGACGGGTCAGGCAGGCATGCCCCGTTCACCCTGGCCAAGCAAACCCGTAGTCCTGCGTTACTGATTCACTTCTGCACCGCGGCGCATGCGTCGGCGTGCAGCCAGCGCCACCAGTCCCATGGCCATCATGGCGTAAGTGGCCGGTTCGGGGACCGGTGACACCGTCACGACAAAGCTGCTACCGGTATTATCCAGGCCGAAGAACGTGGTTCCGTCGGCCGAAACGCCAAGAGGCAATGCCAGCGTACGACCGCCAAGGTCTATCCCTTGACTGGTGATGTAGTCGGTGAAATTGAGCATGCCCTGACCTTCGATCCAGATGGTGCCTTCACCGAAGACAGCGGGGCCAAAGCCCCGGTCGTAGCCGACAATGACGTGACCATCAGCCGAGACGCCGGTTGCCTCCTGAAAGTCGCTTTTCGTGTCCAGATCACCCAGCCATTCTGTCTGCTGGGTGACAGTGTTGTATCGCCAGGTCTGACCGAAGTTACCGGCCCCGACGATCCAGCGGCCGTCAGCCGATACCGCACCTGCCTCTTGCAGCGCATTGCCCTGATCATCGACCATGTTGTGCAAGGTGCCGTTATTCCAGTAGGCACCGGTCCATTGCCCGTCCGGCTGCTCGACCCAGCCAGCGATGATGCTGCCGTCATACGACACCCCGTTGGCACGTGACGAGCCCCCGATCGAGCCAAGGTCTTGCAGGGCGCCGGCGGGAGTGGATGCGGTTGCATGAGCAGTGCCACCGTTAATCCACCCCAGGCCGACCACGGTGCTCCCATCGCCGGAGATGTTCCAGCCAGAGCTGGCCGAGGCGTCCGAGCTGCCGCCAATGCCGCCCAGTGTCGTCCACTGGCCAGTGCCGACCGAGTAGTAGCCCGCGTAACTCAGGCCGTCGCTGCCGTAGGCGGAGCCGGATATGCGTGATCCGTCAGCCGACACGCTGGCCACGCCACCTTGCCATCCCCCGCCGATGGACGTAACGCCGGTGGCAGCGGTCCACATGTAATACGACCCGCTTTGGGTATAGGCGCCAATTACGCTGCCGTTGGCCGATGAACCCGAAACCGTGATGCCGTAACCGAGATCCCAGAAATTCCCTGCTGCGTGGACGCCAGGGGCGGTCACGCTACAAACCAAAGCAACTGCCGCGAGAGCAAAACGAGTTGAAGCCTTCATGTTTCAAACCTCCATGTTGATCAAGCAATGCTGGGGTCGCCAGCTCCGGGTGGATCATCGCCTTATGCAAGGGCGACTCTAACTAACTGCAACACCGTTGTTGACGCGATTGAAAACCGATACGTATCCATCGCTGTCAGGGATTCAAACTGAGTGAATAATTCAAACAGGTACATCCTTCATGCCGGTTTCCCGGCTATCCGGTCATGGGACAGCCTTTCGACATCATTCATGACGCCGTTTCGCGCGGAATCTGACAGGCTCGCTTGCAGGCCCGATCGTGTATTCGTTTTCGCCGGCGGTGCGGATGAAAACAATTCGATCGCTGTCGAGTTCAGGATCGTCGAAATGTCGACACGGGTTGTTCCGATCGCTGCCGCGCAGGCAGACTGGCTTGTGTACGTGGGGAATTCAGCTTGCGCTGCGGTCGTGGCGAGGAGGATTGCAGAAGTTACGGAAGTTTTTGCAGAGAGACAACGTCGGCACGATGAGACTCCATTCACTTATGGTTGAGGAATGCTTCGCAGGACTTGGTGACGCGGATTCACTTTACTACGGTCCAGTTAGCTTATCAATAAATACCTGGGCAAAAATTAACTTATTTTTAACGGCACAAAAATACCCGGGTTATAATTTATCTTCGGGTTATATTTCCTGAAAATAATAATATAATATTGTTTGATCGGCTTTCTACCCATAATATTTGCGAATGCCATGGCGTGGCTGAAGGAATGGGGGGCGGGCAGCTGTAGAAGACTCAGGCAAAAAAATGCCTGCTGACCTGTGGCGGCGGGCTGGATTCAGATTCCGGACAATGCTGGAGGAGACGGCTCCAGTAGTGGAGGACATGGCCCCGAGTAAAGCGCCATGTCGCGTTGCAAATCGTCCCCATGTCGATACTCGCGACGATTTATACCTTGCCTGCCACTTTTCCAGAACCATTCACTCCCGCCAGAATGGGAGCAGCGCTTCCCCGGCTCACGGCACGATCGTGATGAACAGGTAGACGGCGAAGATCACCAGGTGCACCGTGCCCTGCATGATCGTGGTGCGGCCGTTGCCGAGCGAGATGGTAGCCACGATGATCGACAGCAGCAGCAGCACGGTCGACTTGACGTCGATCCCCAGCGACAGCGTCCAGCCGTTCACCAGCGACACGATGGCCACCGCGGGAATGGTCAGGCCGATGCTGGCCAATGCGGAACCGAGCGCCAGGTTCAGGCTCGTCTGCAGCCGGTTCGCGCGGGCCGCCTGGTAGGCGGCGATGCCTTCGGGCAGCAGCACGACGGCGGCGATGATGATGCCCACCAGCGCCTTCGGCGCGCCGAGCGCCAGCACGGCCGCCTCCAGCGGCGGCGACAGCGATTTCGCCAGCAGTACCACGCCCGCCAGGCAGGCCAGCAGCAGTGCACCCGAGCGCCATGCGACGTTCTTCGATGGCGGCGGGGCATGCACTTCCTCGTTCTCGACGGCGGCCTGGGGCAGGAAGTAGTCGCGGTGCCGCACGGTCTGCACCAGCACGAAGGTGCCGTACAACACCAGCGATACCACGGCGATGAAGATCAGCTGGCTGTTGCTGTAGACGGGGCCCGGCGTGGTGGTGGTGTAGTTCGGCAGCACCATCGTCAGCACGGCGATGGCGGACAGCGTGGCCAGCGCGGCGGAAACGCCGGTCTGGGTAAACCGCTGCTCGCCGTGCTTGCGCGCGCCGGCCAGCAGGCAGATGCCGACCATGCCGTTCAGGATCAGCATCACCGCCGCGAACACGGTATCGCGCGCCAGCCCGGTGGTCGACTCGCCGCCGGCGATCATCAGCGAAACGATCAGCGCCACTTCGATCGACGTGACCGCCACCGCCAGCACCAGCGTGCCGTACGGTTCGCCGATCCTGTGCGCCACCACCTCGGCATGGAACACCGCGGCCAGCACGCCGGCGAACAGGCCGGCGGCCAGCAGCGCGATGTAGGCGCCACCCAGCATCTGGTCGAGGCCGGCAAGTTTGCCCGCCAGCAGCAGCCAGGCGAAGACCGGTGCGGCAATCGTCCAGCCGGGCAGGGAAGTTGAAATTTTCATGGCATTGTCTCGGTCATTAACTTCGGATGCCCGCTTTTGCGATGAAAAGCGGCGCCGCCGCAGTGTACACGCCCAGCCTTGCCACCCCCGTCTTTACCTGGCTTTACATCGGGCGCGATTCAGTTCACGCAGCGTGTGCCGATAATACGTTGACGAAAACAGGGAACAAGTCATGGTGACATCGATCGGATCGGCTGCCAGTCCAGCCACATCGGCCACATCGGCCACATCGTCCGGCAGTGCCGGGCAGCTGGCCACGCTGCAGCGGCAGCTGACCGGCAAGCAGAAGGAACTGGCCGAAGCGCAGAAGGACACCAGCGAAACGGGCCAGAAGGAAGCGGAACAGATCCAGCAGGCGATTGAGGCGCTGCAGCAGCGCATCGCGCAACTGCAGGCCCAGGCTGCACAGCAGGCCGCGCAACAGGCGGCCCAGCGGCAGGCGGCACAGGAGCAGGGGGCCGCCAGCGCGGCGCAAACGCCGTCGCGCGGCCAGTCGACGCTGGGTAGCGTTGTCGATACCTACGCGTGAACGCCTCGCCGTTATGGGCCGGTGAGCTCCCCGCCTACAGCGTGCGGAACTGCACGCCGAACATGATGCGCCGGCCGGCGTACGCGTAATCGAGCAGGTTCGGCACGCCGTTGCTGAGCGGTGCGTACTGGGCCTGGCTGTTCGACGTGGTGGCGTTGCCGATGTTGCGGCCTTCGAGGAAGAATTCCACGTCCGGGCGCCATTTCCAGCCGATCTTGGCATCCACGAAGCGCGTCGCGTCCTTGAAGTTCGGCGAACCCGGCGAGTAGATGACCGGCGTGGAGCCGTTCACGTTCGCGCCCTGCGCCGGATAGTTGATCAGCTCGCGCGGGGTCTGGCCGCAGGGCGAGATGCAGGTGAACCAGGCGGCGGCGCCCTGCAGCGCGATCCTTGCCGACAGGCGGCCATCGTCGTACCACAGCGCCACGTTGTACTGCGACTCGGATTCGCGTGCCGGCGGCAGCGGGGTGCCGGTCAGCAGGTCGACGATCGACGCCGTCACGTGCTTCGATTTCACCTTCGTGTAGTTGGCATCGAAGCCGGTGAAGCCGAGCACGCCGGGCAGGAAGGTGAAGGCTGTCTTGGTACTGAATTCGGCGCCGTTGCGTGTCGAGACGGGGCCGTTCACGTAGGTCGAATAGTTGAACGGCAGGTCCGACAGCTTGACGCCCGTCTGCGGGTCCACCAGGTCGGAACCGGCGAACAGCTGGCCGCCGCTGACGCCCTCGGTGATGAACTGGCCGACCTTGCCCTTCTGGTTGAAGTAGGCCAGGCTGAACATCGTGTCGCGGTTCGGATACCACTCGAGCGACACGTTCTGGTTGACGTTCTTGCGGGCCTGCAGCGCCGGGTTGCCGATCACGCCGTTGCAGCGCTGCGTGCCGTCCGAATCGAGGTCGGTGGCGCGCTCGTCGTAGATGCAGGTGCTGGCCGGCAGCAGCTGCTGGATCGGCGGGCGCGCCACCGTTTTCGCCACGCTGTAGCGCAGCACCAGTTCGTCCGGCCGCAGCCAGGTGGCCAGGTTCAGGCTCGGCAGCACATCGGTGGTCTCCGCGTCGACGGCGGTGTTCTGCACGATCGACGACTGCACGTAGCCGGCCGAATTGGTCGGGTCGTCCGGGTTGTAGGCCGCCGTCTTGGAATACGACTGGAACGTCATCGTGCCGGTGCCGTGCACGCGGCTGCGCACGTAGCGCACGCCCACGTTACCGTCGAACTCCAGGCCGAAGGGCAGGGCGCGGTTGGTGAACGGCACGTGGTCCAGGCCGAAGTCGGTCATCAGGTAGAACGCGTCGATGCGCTCGTCGAGCTTGTTCACGGGCTGGTCGTAGACCTTGCCGTCGGTGGCCGTGCAGGACTGTACGCAGTCCCAGTTGCGGTTGGCGAAATTGGTCAGCTCCACGGCCTTGGCGATGTCGATGCCGGTCCAGTTCTGCGGCAGGATTCCCGGCCGGCCGCTGGCGCCATTGAAGTACGAGGTGCCGGTGGCCGGTTTCGTCAGCGTCTGCGCGATCAGGTTCTGGAAGTCCTGCGGCGACAGCACCAGCGTGGTGTCGCGGCCGTTGCGCGGATCGGACACTGGCGAGAAGCCGTACTTGCAGGCGTCGCCGCCCGCCGCCAGCGAGCCGGGCGTGTTCTGGCAGCCTTCGAAGCGGTTGTCCACGCGGGCCTGCGGCAAGTACACACCCGGCACGTAGCCGGCCTGGCCGTAGGTGCCGATCGGCGCCTTGACCATCTTGTCGCCGGCGCCGCCTTCCCATGAGTTGCTGAAGTTGTCGCGCAGGTTGAAGCCGGCCTTTACGCGCTTGAAGAACGGAATGCTTTCCGGCGTCATGTACGTGACATCGAGCTTGGCCGTGCGCTCGCCCGTTTCGCGGATCTGCGGCAGCCACAGGATACTGGACTGCGTGGTACGCAGTGGCTGCTGCGCCGCCGTGTAGTTGGGCCGGAACACCGTGTTGGTATTGCCCAGCGCGGCGCCGCCAACGGTGCGTGGGAACAGCGCCGCATAGCCGGCGGGATCGGACTGGTTGACACCGGCCGGGAACTGGAAGCCCCACAGGCCGCTCGGATCGAGCTCGAACGTGGTGGGCCCGGTGTTGAGCGTGTAGCTCATGCGCTGCTGCACGCGGCGGAAGTCGGAGCGGGCGTCGGCAAAGAAGAACTCGGCCGTCAGGCCCTCGCTCCGGTAGGTGCCGCCGGTCTGCAGGTAGCTGCTGATGGTGCGGGCGAATTCCAGTGTCTGGTCGGGGATCGCCTGGCCGTCGGACACCGTGAAGCGCGTCAGGTGGTGGCTCGCGTCGACCAGCACCGAGGCCGGGTCGACGTTGGTCACGGCGCCCTTGAACGGATAATTGTTCGAGCGGGTGGAATAGGTAAAGGGCGCGTTGTAGGTGTAGAAGCCCGAACCGGGTGCGGCGGTGCGCACGCCGTTGACGGTATCGTCCGAAACGACGGTGCCCGTGTAGCCCGGCGTGATCAATGGATTGGGCAACGCGTTCGGATTCTTCACCAGGCCGAGCTGGTAGGTCATCTGCTCGATGCGCGTTTCGCGGCGGTTGAAGCTGCCCTTGGCATACACGGTCAGCTTGTCGTTCACCTTGAAATCGGCGCGCAGGTCCAGGTTGTCCTTGCGGTCGTGTTCCTTCTTCATGAAGTAGCGCACGTTCGACGGCGTGTAGTCGTTCCACTGGTTCAGGCAGGTCAGCAGTTCGTTGCCGCGCTGCGTCAGCGCGGCGTTGCGGCTGCCGGACGGAATCTGCGCCAGCTGCGCGGCACTGAAGTTGGGGAACAGGTTGGCGCAATCCTGCTTGGTCGCGGCACCGGCCGACTTGGTAATCAGCGACAGCGGCGATTCGGCATTGAGGAAGTTGTTGCCGCCCAGCGGCGTGCGCAGCAGCGGCGTGGTGGCCGTCAGGTCATTGGCGTTGACGGTGCTGGGCAGGAACGTGAAGGTCTTTTCCGGCGAACCGTCGAAATCGAGCAGGCGGTAGTAGCCCTGCTGCGCCGTCTGCGACACCTGCATCGAGTGCGACTCGTTGTTCAGGGTGCTGTGCGAGGCGTTCATCATCAGGCCGAGGCGGCCGTCGAGGTATTTGTTGGCCAGGATCAGGTTGGCATCCGGCTTCCATTTCCTGTCGAGCGAATTCTGGCTGCCGCCCAGGCGCAGCGACGCGAACGGCTTCTTGAAATCGAGGCCGGTACGCGTCTTGATCACGATGCCGCCGCCCAGCGCGCCCTCGGTCATGTCGGCCGTCGAACCTTTCACCACGTCGACGCTCTTGATCAGGTCGGCCGAGAGCTGGCGGAATTCGGTGCCGCGGCTGTTCGCGCCGCCCGAGGCGCCGGCATCGGTGCCACCGGCCGACTGCACGCTCTGGCCATCGAGCTCCACGCGCGTCAGGTCGGCGCCGTTGCCGCGCACGGAGACCGTCACGCCTTCGCCGAAGTCGCCGCGGTCCAGCACGATGCCGGCCATGCGCGAGATCGCTTCGCCCACGTTCCGGTCCGGCAGCGAGCCCACGTCTTCCGCGACAATCGAATCCATCGCCGTGGCCGCGTTCTTCTTGCGCTCGATGCCCGATTGCTGCGAAGCACGGGTGGCGACCACCTGCACCCTCTGGATCGGTGCGTCGTCGGCCCCGTTGCCGCTTGCCGCGGCCTGCTGGGCAAGCGCGGGCTGGCTTGCCACCAGCGAAAGCAGGGCCAGCGAAACGGCGTGCGTTAAACGTTTAACTTGCAGATTGCGAGTGATGGAACGGTTCATGGTCTCCTCCATTGCGTTGTCGATGGTTTTTTTATGAGCGTGGCGATGCCGGCCACGCACGGGCCTGTGGTGATACGGGTTCAGAGGCGGCCGGTAGGGCGGGCCGCTGTGGAGAATGGCCCGCCAGGTGGGGCGGACCGTGGGCGGCTACCTCTGCGGGCGCCAGCCGTCGCTGCCGCCGAGGATCTTCCCGACGGTCAGCCTACGCCCTTCGGCATCGTCCAGCTGCCGCGACCAGGCAACGCGCATGGCGGGGTTGGCACCCTCGCCGCGGCTGTTGTATTCCGCGTAGCGCGCGGTTTTCTCGTTGTCCGGCTTGCCCCAGTTGTTCCAGCCTTCGGGGCGGATGTGCGCGCCCATCTCGGTATTGACGAAGACAACGCTGCCGTGCGGCCGCCATGGACGGCCCAGGAAGGCCAGCGGCGTGGGCGCCCTGGCCTCGATCTTGCCGGCCGGGTCGGTCCATGGCGCGGGATCGCCCGTCAGCCTGCTGTCGATGAACACGAAGCCATACGGCCGTTCGGGCGGCGTGCTGGCCGCGGTCACGTAGCCACCGTTCTTGCTCCTGATTTCGCAGCGGTCGAACACCGCCGTGGCGCTGCCGTAGATGAAATCGACGCGGCCCTCGATGTAGGTGTCGCGGAAATAGTGGCGGCCATTGTTGAGCATGACCGTGTCCTGCCAGCCCAGCAGGCGGCTGTCGGTGACGACCGCGCGGTCGCCGTCGATGCGCAGCGCCAGCGCCTGGCCATGGTCGCCGGAAGTATTGCGGAAGGTCAGCTTGTCGGCCCGGAAGTCGTCGGCCAGCACGACCAGCGCCGTGCCCTTGTAGCGTGGGTCGGTACCGGCCGGCTGTTCTTCGTTGGTGTTGACGTGCCAGGTGAGGATCGTGGTTGCCGCGGCTTCGCCCTGCAGGGTGACGTTTTTCTTTTCCCTGGGCAGGATCTTCTGGCCATCGTAGACGCCCGGCTTGAGCAGGATGACGGTGCGTTCGAGGCTGTTGTCCGGCACTGCGGCAAACGCTTCCTGGACCGTGCGGTGATCGCCGCTACCATCCGGCGCCACCACGATCCTGCGATCTCCGGCGATCGCACCGGCACTACCGAGCACCAGCAGGGCAGCGCCCAGCAGGACGCTTTCGAGTCGTGTAGTCATGTCTCCTCCGTGGGATCATTATTGTGATGTTTTCAGCAATTCTAGGAAGTTGTCCCGGGTAAGTAAAACGTTTTCTGTTTGCGACCATAAAAGTGTGGCAAAAATGTTTGCGCAATCAATCAGCCAGATGATTGCTGTAACCATTGCCCAAACAAAGCAGTTGACGGTACAGAATATATTTAATACATTTGATCCAGTTATCCACCGATGCCGCGTCGTTTAGAGGAACTGCAATGTCCGAGCCAGCGGCGCACTCCGCGCCACCGCACTCCGCGCCCCACCTTTTGTTGATGTCGCCCGAAGACAACTGCCTGATCGCGCGCACCCAGCTTGCGTCCGGCGACGCCGTGGAAATCGACGGCTGCCGCGTGCTGTTGCCCGAAGCCGTGCCGCTGGGCTACAAGGTGGCCCGCGTGGCGCTGGCGCCCGGCGACAAGGTGCTGCGCTACGGCGCCCTGATCGGCACGGTCACGGCAGCGGTGGCGCAGGGCGCGATCCTGCACACGCACAATCTCGTGAGCGACTACATCCCCACTCATTACAGTCCAACCCCTGCGCTGGCCGACGATGGCCGGTCCTTCATCGGAAGCACACACCGACCATGACCGATCGTTCCTCCCCGCCGGCGCTGGCCGGCTACCTGCGCGACGATGGCCGCAAGGGCATCCGCAATGTCGTGGTCGTGATCTACACGGTCGAATGCGCGCACCACGTGGCGCGGCTGGTGGTGAACGCGTTCCACGGCCAGCCGGTGCACCTGATCGGTTTTCCGGGCTGCTATCCGAACGACTACGCCGACCGCATGATGAAGCAGCTTGCCACGCACCCGAACGTGGGCGCGGCGCTGGTCGTGTCGCTGGGCTGCGAAAGCTTCAACCGCCGCGGCCTGGAAGAAACCGTGGCCGCCAGCGGGCGGCCGGTGCACACGATCACGATCCAGGAAAACCGCGGCACCCGCACCAGCGTGGCGGACGGCGTGGAATGGGTGCGCTGGGCCCTCGAATCGCTGGCCGCCCAGCCGCGCGTGCCGATGCACATCGACGAACTGGTGATCGCCACCATCTGTGGCGGCTCGGACAGTACCAGCGGCATTACCGCCAACCCGGCGGTGGGCGTGGCGTTCGACCAGCTGGTGAGTGCGGGCGCCACCTGCATCTTCGAGGAAACGGGCGAACTGGTGGGCTGCGAATTTCACATGAAGCGGCGCGCCGCCACGCCGGAACTGGGCGAGGCGATCGTGCGCTGCGTGGACAAGGCGGCCCGCTACTACACGGTGCTCGGCCATGGCAGCTTCGCACCGGGCAATGCCGACGGCGGCCTGACCACGCAGGAAGAAAAATCGCTGGGCGCCTATGCGAAAAGCGGCGCCTCGCCGATCGCCGGCATCCTCAAGCCGGGCGACCAGCCCGCGGCCGGCGGCCTGTACCTGCTCGATGTGGTGCCGGACGGCGAAGTGCGGTTCGGCTTCCCGAACATTTCGGACAACGCGGAGATCGTCGAGCTGCTGTCGTGCGGCGCCCACATCACGCTGTTTACCACCGGGCGCGGCTCGGTGGTCGGCTCGGCCATCGCGCCGGTCATCAAGGTGTGCGCCAATCCGGCGACCTACGAGCGGCTGGCGGAAGACATGGACGTCAACGCCGGCCGGATCCTGACGGGCCAGGCTTCGCTGCAGCAGGTGGGTGACGAGATCGTGGCGCTGGTGGCGCGCGTTGCGAACGGCGAGACGACCTGCTCGGAAGCGCTGGGCCACCAGGAGTTCATCCTCACGTATAAACAGTTCGAGCCGTCCGGACCGGGATGTTTCCCGTTGAGGGCCGCCTGATGCGGGCCGACGGGGTGCAGGCCCGCAGCCTGCGCGGCCCAAATCGCATTCCGCTGACCTGCATGGGCCTCGGATGCGCCCAGCTCGGCGGCCTGTACGAGCCCATGAGCGAGGCGGACGCGCACGCCATCGTCGATGCGGCCTGGGAGCTCGGCATCCGCTACTTCGACACCGCCCCTTATTATGGCTTCACGCTGTCCGAGCACCGGCTCGGCGCGGCGCTGCGCCAGCGGCCGCGCGCCGACTGCGTGATCAGCACCAAGGTCGGGCGGCTGATGCGGCCGGATCCCTCGGTCAGGCCGGGCGAGGGCGGCTGGGGAGCGCCGCTGCCGTTCCGGCCCGAGTTCGACTATACCCATGACGGCATCCTGCGCTCGCACGAAGCCAGCCTGCAACGCCTGGGCATGGACCGCGTCGATATCCTGTACGTGCACGATATCGGCCGCGTCACGCACGGCGCCCGCCACGAGCATTACTGGGATCAGCTCACCCATGGCGGCGGCTTTCGCGCGCTGACGCGACTGCGCGACGAGGGCAGCGTGCATGCTTTCGGCCTAGGCGTCAACGAATGGCAGGCAGTGGCCGATGCCATGGAAGTGTGCGACCTGGACTGCGCGCTGCTGGCCGGCCGCTACACGCTGCTGGAACAGGCCTCCATGGAGCCGCTGCTGGACCGTTGTGTCGAGCGCGGCATCGGCATCGTGATCGGCGGGCCCTTCAATTCCGGCATCCTGGCCGGCAACCGCAAGTTCAACTACGAGGATGCGCCGGCCGCCGTCGTGGCCCGGGTCGAGGCGATTGCCGCGATCTGCCGCGAAGCCGGCGTGCCGCTGCAGGCAGCCGCGCTGCAATTCCCGATGGCCCATTCCGCCGTGGTCTCGTGCATTCCCGGCGCGCAAAGTGCGGCGCAGCTGCGCCAGAACGCCGCCTGGTTCGCGCAGCCGGTGCCCGCCGCGCTATGGCAGGCGCTGGCGCGCGACGGCCTGGTCGATCCGCGCGCGCCCGTGCCACCCGGGATCTGAGTTTTCGTCTTCAACGTTCAACGTTCAATGTAAGGGAATCACATGAAATTGCTGCGCTACGGCCCGAAGGGCGACGAGAAACCCGGCCTGCTGGATCCGGAAGGGCGGATACGCGACCTGTCCGGCTACATCCCCGACCTGGAAGCCGCCTACCTTGGACGGGAATCGCTCGCCCGCCTGCAATCGCTCGACTGGCGCACGCTGCCGGCTGTGGCACCGGCATCGGCTTCAGCGCCCGTGCGGCATGCCCCGGTCGTCGCCGATACCGGCAAGCTCATTTGCGTGGGCCTGAATTATTCCGATCATGCGGCCGAATCGGGCATGGCGGTGCCGGCCGAGCCGGTACTGTTCATGAAGGCGACCAGCGCGATCGTCGGTTCGCATGACCCGGTGGTGCTG
>DASVVD010000503.1:0-2722 GCA_036386715.1 Pseudoduganella sp. | reverse complement strand
CGCGTTTGCGCCTGCGCTGGTGTCCGCGTCGGCGTCCGCGTTGGCGTCCATATTTGCCTGGATGATAAGATCGTCGCTCCCCACCTGAACAGGGCGTGACATGATCGAATTCGACGGCCTGGCCAAGCGCTACGGCGATTACGAGGCGGTGCGGCCTTTGACGCTTGCGGTGCGCCGCGGCGAAGTGTTCGGCTTTCTTGGCCCGAACGGCGCCGGCAAGACGACCACGATCCGCATGATGATGGGCATCCTCGTGCCCAGCGCCGGCCGGGTGCTGGTCGACGGCCTCGATTGCCATGCCGGCGCCGCCGAAGTGAAGCGCCATGTCGGCTACCTGCCCGACAACCCGATCTTCTACGACTACCTGCGCGGCCGGGAGATCCTGCAGTTCGTCGGCGAGATGCATGGCCTGCCCCGGCGCAATGCCGCCGGCCGCGCCGAAGCGCTGCTGGCCGAATTCGGGCTCGACGACGTGTCCGAGGAATTCGCCGTCAACTATTCGATGGGCATGAAGAAGAAGCTGGGCCTGGCGTGCGCCCTGGTGCACGATCCGGCCGTGCTGATACTCGACGAACCGATCAACGGCCTCGATCCGCGTGCCGCGCGCGACGTGCAGGAGCTGCTGATCGGTCGGGCGGCGGCCGGCAAGACGATCTTTGTTTCCACCCACCTTCTCGACATGGCACAGCGCATGTGCGACCGGGTGGGCATCATCCACCGCGGCACGCTGGTGGCGACCGGCGCACTGGACGAACTGCGCGACGATCGCGACACCTCGCTCGAGGCAGTGTTCCTGCGGCTGACGGACGAGACGGAACAAGTGGCGCCGCCATGAACGGCTTTCCTCCTGTCGGCAGCGCGCGCGCGGCCTGGCTGCTGGCCCGGCTGCGGCTACGCCGGCTGCTGAACCTGGCCACCGTCTCCCTGCGGCGCAAGCCCGGCGCCGGCCGCACGGCCACTGCCGGCAAGCGGCGCGGCCGCTGGCTCCTGCCACTGGCGATGGCGCTGGCAATGACGTTCGCGTTCGTGCACCTGTCGCACCAGATCGTGGTGAACCTGCATTGCGAGCTGACGCCCGGCGACCTGTGCGCCGGGCACGCCGATGCGGAAGGCCGCGAGCGCGTGGCGGCGGATGCCTTGCGCGCGGCTCCCTTCAGCCCGGCGCTGGCGCATGGGCTGGCGATGGAACTGTGCCTGCTGTGGCTGGTGGCGCTGCTGGTGCCGCTCGGCAGCCGCGAGCTGGCGCAGCCGGACTGGGACCTGGAATGGCTCGTCACGCTGCCGGTGCGGCGCAAGGGGCTGCTGTGGGCACGCGTGCTGGAACGCACGGTCACCAACCCGACCGGGTGGCTGGTGTTGTGGCCGGCCGCGCTGATGATCGGCTGGCACGCCGGGCTGCGCTGGCTGGCGGTGCCCGCCGCGACGACTGTGGCGCTGGTCCTGCTGGCGCTGGCCGCGGCAGTGCGCACGCTGGTCGACACGGGGCTGCGGCTGTCGCTGGCGCCGTCGCAACTGCGCAACCTGCAGGCCGCGATCTCGGTGGCGTCGATGCCGCTGATCTATCTGGTCATCGCGCTGTCGACCGGCGGCAACGGCATGACGAGGGGCTGGGCGCGCGCCTGGCCGGGGTGGACCTTGTGGACACCGCCCGGCCTCGCCGTGCAGTGGCTCGATGCGCGCACCGTGCCGGCGGCATTCGGCTTCGGCGCGCTGCTGGTCCTGCAGTCAGCGGTGCTGCTGGGTGCCGGCCTGGCGCTGCTGGAGCGCCAGTTGTCCGCCGGCGTGGTGGCCGCCAGTTCGCGCGAGGCGGCGCGGGCGCGGCGGCCACCGCCCGTTGCGCGGCGGTCCCTGCCCGGTACGGCGCTGCAACGGCGCGAGCTGCGGCTGCTGGGGCGCGACCGCACGTTTCTCGTGCAGAGCCTGGTGGTGCCGGTGGTGATCATCGGCAGCCAGCTGTTCTTCAGCGGGCGGATGGACGCGATGGCGCAGCTGGGCACGGACGGCGCGCTGCTGGCATCGACCGCGTTCGGGCTGGGCAGCTACGTGCTGCTGCTGTCGGCGTTCCAGACGATCAACACGGAAGGCCAGGCCCTGTGGCTGCTGTACACCTTCCCCGGCACGCTCGAGCGCATGCTGCTGGAAAAGGCGCGATTGTGGGCGGTGCTGGCGATGGTCTATCCCGCCGCCGTGTTCGCGGTCGGCCTCGGCTTCGCGCCGGCCATCGACGCCGACCTGCCCGCGCTGGTGGCGCGGGTCGCGCTGGTCATGCTCGGCGTTCCCATGTTCGCGCTGATCGCGGTGGCACTCGGCGTGTTCGCTTCGGATCCGCTGGCACAGGAAGCCGGTGCCCGCGTGCGGCCGACCTACGTGTACCTGTATTCCATCCTGGCGGCGTTGTACGGTTTTGCGCTGTACACCACCGCCTGGGCGCACCGCGTGGCCGTGGTGGTGCTGCTGGCCGGGCTGGCGCTGGCCCTGTGGCAGAAGGCACGCGACCACCTGCCCTACCTGCTCGACCCGGCATCGGCACCGCCGCCGCGCGTATCCGCCGCCGACGCCATGATCGCCGCGCTGCTGTTCTTTGCCGTGCAGGCCATTGCGATCGCCGTCATCCAGCGTGGCGACGGGCCGCCTTCGCTGTCGGAGCTGGCGCTGGGGCTGGCGATCGGCGGGGCCACCGTGTGGGCGCTGGTGCGTTTCGTCTACTGGCGCATGGGTACCA
>DASVVD010000502.1:0-2357 GCA_036386715.1 Pseudoduganella sp. | reverse complement strand
CGGCCAGCGGCGTGGCGCAGCATATCGGCCACATCCTGCAGGCCACCGAACAGGCGCAGGCCGGCACCCAGCAAACCGCGCAGTCGGTGCGCCAGCTGGCGGTGCTGGCCCAGCAACTGAAGGATTCGGTGTCGCGCTTCCGCATCGGCAACCCAACAACCTGACCAAGCAGCGAGACCATGAGCGAGACCGATTTTGCCAGCAACTCCTTTGATCCGGGCCCGCTGTCGTGGGTAATGGGCGAGATCCGCGAAGCGCTGGGCCGCTCGCGCACGGCGCTGTTCGAGGCCGGCGGCCTGGAACCGGAAGACCAGGCCACCGCGCTGCGGCTGGCCAAGTCGCACCTGCACCAGGCGCTCGGCGCGCTGCAGATGGTGGACGTGGTCGGCGTGGCCGCGATCACGCAGCTGGCCGAGGAGGCGCTGGACCGCTTCAAGGACGGCACCGTGAAGTGCAGTGCCGACCATGTGGCGGTGATCGGGCGGCTGTATGGCGCGCTCGTCGAATACCTGGAGGAGCTGCTGGAAGGCGCGCCGTTTCAGCCGGTGCGGCTGTTCCCGTATTACGCGGCGGTGCAGCAGATGCTGGGCGCACCGCGCGTCCACCCGGCCGACCTGTTTTTCCCCGACCTGGCGCGCGAACCGGCGTTGCCGCCGCAGGATGGCGACGCGGCGCGCGGTGAGGTGGACCATGCCGCGCTGCGACAACGCTTCGAACGCGCGCTGCTGCCTTACCTGAAATCCGGCGATCCGGCGCAGGCGCGGCCGCTGGCCGAGGTGATCGCCGAGGTCGCGGCGGGCCAGGGCGCGCCGCGCGGCCGGGCGTTCTGGCTGGCGCTGCAGGCATTCGCGGAACTGGTGAGCCAGGGTCACGTGCCCGGCGGCGTGTATGTCAAGCAGCTGTTCGGTGCGGCCAACCTGCAGATGCGTCGGCTGGCGCAGGGCGCGCCGGAAACCCCCGATACCGTGCTGCGCGACGCGCTGTTCTTCGTCGCCGCGGCGGAACCGGCGCACCTGACGCCGCTGGCGCGCGCACTGCGCGCCGGCTTCGCGCTCGATGGCATGGTGCCGCCCGACTATGCAGCGGAGCGCTACTGCCGGCTCGACCCGGAAGCGCTGGCGCGCGCCAGGGAGGGCCTGGAAGCGGCACGCGCCGCCTGGCAGCGGCTGGAGGGTGGCGAGGACAGCGCGCAGGCCGGCTTTGGCCGGTCGGTCGCGCTGGTGGCCGCGGCCAGCGACAAGCTGGGGGTGACATCGCTGGCCAACCTGATGCGGGAACTGGCCGCCGTGGCCGAGGCGGCCGCGGCCTCCGGCCGCAGCGAGGCGCTGGGGCTGGAGATGGCCACGGCGCTGCTGTTCGCCGGCCATGGCCTCGAGCAGATCCGCCACCTGCCGGACGATTTCACCGCCAGCGCGGCCACGATCGGCGCCCGCCTGCAGGCACTCGTGGCGGGGCAGGAGCCACCCGAGCCGGCGCAATGGCAGCAGGGCCTGGCGCAACGGTTGCAACAGGACGACACGGTGGCGGCACTGGCGCAGCAGATGAAAGTGGCGCTGCGCGACGTGGAGCGCGGGCTCGATGCCTTTGCCACCGATCCGGCTGCCCGCCCGCAACTGGCCGGGCTGGACGGCGTGCTGCACCAGCTCGAAGGTGCGCTGGCGATCACCGACCAGCCGGATGCGCGGGCCGCCGTGGCGCAGGTGCGGCGACAGGTGGCAGCCCTGGGTGCCGATGCGCCGGCGCAGCTGGAGCAAGGAAAACAACTGGAACTGATCGCGCAAAACGTGGGCGCGCTCGGCTTCTTCGTCGACATGCTGGCCCAGAACGCCGCCGGGGCGCGCGAGCGCTTTGCGTTCGATGCCGCGCAAGGCACGTTCCGGGCCGTACCACTGCGCAAGATCGCCGGACCCGAATCGATCCCGGTGCTCGATGAGGAAGTGCCGGCACCGGCGCAACCAACGCCGGCCGATGCAGGCGGCATCGTGGCCGTGCCGGGGGCCAGCGACGCGGCGATCGAGGAAGAGCTGCTGGAAATCTTCATCGGCGAAGCACAGGAAGTGCTGGCCTTCGTCGACGCTGCACTGGCCGTGCCGCTACTCGATGCCGGCACACCGGACAGCCTGGCTACGCTGCGCCGGTCGTTCCACACGCTCAAGGGCAGCGGCCGCATGGTGGGGCTGAACCAGTTCGCCGATGCCGCCGCCGCAATCGAGAAAGTGCTCAATGCATGGCTGGCCGGAGGCCGTGCCGCCGATGAACCGCTGTCCGGCCTGCTGAAATGGACGACGGCGGGGCTGCATGCCTGGGTCGGCGAACTGGTGGCGAAGGGGATTTCGCCGCGCAGCGCGGCACCGGTG
>DASVVD010000501.1:0-8052 GCA_036386715.1 Pseudoduganella sp. | reverse complement strand
CCGGTTCGCTGCTGGGCATTGCCGGCGGCTACGCGATCGCCGCCGCCGCGTTGCGTTTCTTCGGCGGCGACCTGGGTGCCGGTTATTTCGCGGGCGTGCAACCCGAAGTGCAGTTCACGCCGCTCGCCGCCATCGTGTATTTCGGCCTGGGCGTCGGCGTGGCGCTGCTCGGCTGCGCGGCCCCGGCCTGGGAAGCGGCGCGTGCCGCGCCGGCGGTGGCCCTGAAGTCGGGCGCCGACGAAGTCGCGCTGGCACGCCTGTCCCGCCCCTGGCCGGCGATTGCCTGCCTCGCGCTGGCCGGCCTGCTGTCGCAATTGCCGCCCGTGACCGCACTGCCGATCTTCGGCTACCTGTCGATCGCGCTGCTGCTGATCGGCGGCATCGCGCTGATGCCGCGTATCGCCGCGGCCGCGTTCCGCTTCGCGCACGCCCGCTGGACGGCGGCCACCGCGCGGCGCAGCGCAACGGCGCAGCGCGCTATTCCCGCCGTGCCAACGCTGACACTGGCGCGGCTGGCCAACGCCTCCGGCCAGGCCGGCATCGCGCTCGGCGGCGTGCTGTCGAGCTTTTCGCTGATGGTGGCGATGGCGATCATGGTGGCCAGCTTCCGCGTCTCGGTCGACAACTGGATCCTGCAGGTGCTGCCGGCCGACCTGTATGCGCGCATCGCCAGCGCCGGCGCCACCGCCGGCATGTCGCCGCGCGAGCAGGAGGCGCTGCGCCACGTGCCCGGCATCGCCCGCGCCGAGTTCCTGCGGCTGCGCTCTGTCTCGCTGGCGCCGGACCGCCCCGACGTGGCCCTGCTGGCCCGCGACATCGATCCGGCGCACCCCGACAAATCGATGGTGCCGGTCGGCGAACAGGTCGCGCAGAACAGCCTTGCGCCAGGCGGGAGTGCGCTGCCGCGCGCCTGGGTCTCCGAAGCGATGGCCGACCTGTACAAGGTGAAGCCCGGTGCCACGCTACGCCTGCCGCTGGCCGGCACGGCGGTGCCGTTTTTCGTGGCCGGCGTGTGGCGCGACTATGCCCGGGTGGCCGGCGCGGTGATCATCGAGCGCGCCGATTACGTGCGGCTGACGGGCGACGCCAATGTCAGCGATGCCGCGCTGTGGCTGGCCAAGGACACGAAGACGGCCGATGCGCAGGCGGCGTTGAAGCGGCTGCCGTTCGGCGCCACGCTGTCGATCGAAGCGCCGTCGGCGATCCGCGCCCTGTCGCTGCGCATTTTCGATCGCAGTTTCGCCGTTACGTACCTGCTCGAAGCCATCGCGATCGTGATCGGCCTGTTCGGCGTGGCCGCCACGTTCTCGGCGCAGACGCTGGCGCGGGCGCGCGAGTTCGGCATGCTGCGCCACATCGGCGTGACGCGCGGCCAGATCCTCGGCATCCTCGCGCTCGAAGGCGGCGCGCTCACGGCGCTGGGCATCGCTACCGGCTTCGTGCTGGGCTGGACAATCAGCCTGATCCTGGTCCATGTCGTCAACCCGCAATCGTTCCACTGGACCATGCAGATGCATTATCCGTGGCCGCTGCTCGGCGCGGTCGCCGGCGCGCTGCTGGTGGCCAGCGTGCTGACGGCGCTGGTATCGGGCCGACAGGCGCTGTCCGGTGGCCCGATACGCGCCGTAAGGGAGGACTGGTGATCCGCCTGCTGCTATCCTTGCTGATGCTGCTATGTGCCCCCTTGCTGGCGGCGCCTCCCGACTTCACGCCGGCCGTGCCGCTCGCCCCCGGCCAGGCGCTGGCCTTCCCGCGCGACTTCGGCGCGCACCCGTCGTTCCGTACCGAATGGTGGTATGCCACGGGCTGGTTGACCACGGCCGAGGGCAAGTCCGTCGGCTACCAGGTCACGTTCTTCCGCAGCCGCACCGGGTCCGACGACGCCAACCCCAGCAAGTTCGCGCCGAAGCAGCTGATCATCGGCCACGCCGCGCTCTCCGATGCGGCGCAGGGCAAGCTGCTGCACGACGAGCGCAGCGCCCGCGCCGGCTTCGGCCTGGCGTTTGCCGGCGAGACCGATACCGACATCAAGCTCGACGACTGGCGCATGCAGCGCGGCGCCGACGGCCGCTACACGGTGCGCATTCCCGCAACGGGTTTCGCACTGGAACTGGTGCTGGAGCCCACCCAGCCGGTGCTGCTGCAGGGCCGCGGCGGCTACTCGCAAAAAGGACCCGGCGCCGGCCAGGCCAGTTACTACTACAGCAAGCCGCAACTGAAGACCACCGGCACGCTCACCGGCGCCGACGGCAAGCGCACGGCCGTATCCGGCGTGACCTGGCTCGACCATGAATGGTCCAGCCTGGTGCTCGGCGCCGACGGCGTGGGCTGGGACTGGACCGGTGCCAACCTGGACGACGGCGGCGCCCTGATGGCCTTCCGCGTTCGCGACAGGCGCGGTGCTACACTATGGGCCCACGCGACGTGGCGCGACGCATCCGGTAAGATCACGCAGTACGGCCCGCAGGATGTGACGTTCACGGCGCGCACGCGCTGGCGTTCGCCGCGCACCGGGGCCGAGTACCCAGTGGCTGTCACGATCGCCACCGGCAATACCAGCTGGCAGCTCGATCCGCTGCAGCCCGACCAGGAACTGGACTCGCGCCGCTCGACCGGCGCGGTGTACTGGGAAGGCGCGATGATCGTCAGCCGCGGCGGCAGGCAGGTCGGCCGCGCGTACCTGGAGCTGACCGGCTATGTCCGGCCGATGAAACTATAAAAACCAACCCGTCACCAGAATGAGCAACAGCACTAGCAGCAGGAGCGGCAGCGCCCGCGAAACCGTGTCTCCCAACGAATCCCGCGAACTGAAAAAAGGCAGCCTGGCCGCATTACGGGGCCTGATGCCTTTCCTGAAACCGTACCGTTCACGCTTTGCGCTAGCCGGCATCGCGCTCGTGGTTGCCGCCGGCGCCACGCTGGCGATCCCCTACGCGTTCAAGCAGATGATCGACCTGGGCTTCGGCGCCAAGGCCGGCGTGCACAGCGCCGAGCATGTGAACGCCGTGTTCCTGGCGCTGTTCGGCGTGGCCACCGTGCTGGCCGTGGCCACCGCCGCGCGCTTCTACAGCGTGTCGTGGCTGGGTGAACGCGTGACCGCCGACATCCGCAGCGCCGTGTACAGCCACGTGGTGGACCAGAGCCCCGAGTTTTTCGAGACCACCCAGACCGGTGAGGTACTTTCGCGCATCACCACGGACACCACGCTGATCCAGGCCGTCGTCGGCACCAGCATCTCGATGGCGCTGCGCAACATGCTGCTGTTCGCCGGTGGCCTGGTGATGCTGTTCATTACCAGCCCGAGGCTGACCGGCATCATCATCGGCCTGCTGGTGCTGACCGTGCTGCCGATCGTGATGTTCGGCCGGCGCGTGCGCAAGCTGTCGCGCGATTCGCAGGACCGCATCGCCGATGCCTCGGCCGTGGCCGGCGAGATCCTCAACGCCATGCCCACCGTGCAGGCCTTCACGCACGAGCAGATCGAAGCGGACCGCTTCGGCGGCACGATCGAAAGCGCGTTCGGCACGGCGATGCGGCGCATCCGCGCCCGCGCCCTGCTGACGATGCTGGCGATCGTGCTGGTGTTCGGCACCATCGTGTTCGTGCTGTGGCTGGGCGCCCATGCGGTGCTGGCCGGCACCATGTCGGGCGGCGACCTGGGCCAGTTCATCCTGTATGCCTCGATCGTGGCCGGCGCCGTGGGCGCCCTGTCCGAGGTGATGGGCGAGGCGCAGCGCGCCGCCGGCGCCACCGAGCGCCTGCTGGAACTGCTGGCCACGCAATCCGATATTCGCGAACCGGCGCAGCCGCTGGCCCTGCCGCCGCGCGCCGCCAACGGCGCCGCCCTGACGCTGGCCGATGTCATGTTCTCGTATCCTTCACGCCCCGAATCGGCGGCGCTGGCGCACCTGAACCTGGATATCCGCCCTGGCGAAACGGTGGCGATCGTGGGCCCGTCCGGCGCCGGCAAGACCACGCTGTTCCAGCTGTTTTTGCGTTTTTACGACCCGCAGCACGGCACCATCCGCCTCGACGGCGTGGATATCCGCCACCTCGCGCTGCACGACCTGCGCGGCGCGGTGGGCATCGTGCCGCAGGATACCGTGATCTTCTCGGCCGACGCGATGGAGAACATCCGCTATGGCCGCACCGGCGCCACCGACGAGGAAGTGATCCGCGCCGCCAGGCTGGCCGCCGCGCACGAGTTCATCGAGCGCCTGCCGAACGGCTACAAGTCGTTCCTGGGCGAGCGCGGCGTGCGCCTCTCCGGCGGCCAGCGCCAGCGCATCGCCATCGCGCGCGCCCTGCTGAAGAACCCGCCGCTGCTGCTGCTCGACGAAGCCACCAGCGCGCTGGACGCCGAATCCGAGCGCCTGGTGCAGTCGGCGCTGGAGGCGGCCATGGTGGGCCGCACCACCGTCATCATCGCCCACCGCCTGGCCACCGTGCAGCGCGCCGACCGCATCATCGTGATGGAAGACGGCCGCATCGTGGAAACCGGCACCCACAAATCGCTGGTGGCGCTGGGGGGCATCTATGCCAACCTGGCGGCGCTGCAGTTCCACAACGTCCACGTCGAGCATTCCCATGAATAAGGCAGCCCCCATTCCAGCCCACGAGGCGGACCTGCGCCAGCACTGCACCGTCGTGCTGCCGGGCCACCGCCTGCCGACACCGGCGCAAACGTTCGCCGCCATGGCCGCGTGGTGCGAGGAAAACGGCATCGCCCACGATGTGTATGGCGAGGGTGAACTGATCCAGTGTCTCGAGCGCAAGGTGGCGGCCCTGTTGGGCATGGAAGCGGCCACGTTCTGCATCACCGGCACGATGGCGCAGGCCACCGCGCTGCGCCTGGCCTGCGCCGACCGCGGCAGCCGCCTGGTGGCCCTGCACCCGACCGCGCACATCCTCAAGCACGAACGCGGCAACCACCAGCTGCTGGACCATTTCCACGCGCTGCAGGTCGGCAGCCCGCATCGCCCGTTCACTGTCGACGACCTGCAGGCGATTCCCGACCATCTCGGCGCCGTCTCGCTGGAACTGCCGGCGCGCGAGATCGGCGGCCAGTCGCCATCGTGGGCCGAGTTGGAAGCGATCAAGGCGCATTGCCGCGCGCACGATACCCACCTGCACATGGACGGCGCCCGGCTGTGGGAAGCCGCCGCCGCGTATGCCCACCATGACGGCCACACGCTGGCGCAAGTGGCGGCCGGTTTCGACAGCGTCTACGTGTCGCTGTACAAGGGCATCGGCGGCCTGGGCGGCGCGTTGCTGGCCGGCAGCGCGGCGTTCGTTGCACGGGCCCAGGAATGGTATCGCCGCCAGGGCGGCAGCGTGATCCACCGCACGCCGTACGTGGTGGCCGCCGCGATGCAGATCGATGCCCGCCTGGCCGCGCTGCCCGCCTGTTTCCGGCGCACGCAATGGCTCTACGAGGCGCTGCGTGGCTACCCGCTGCTGCGCGTGAACCCGGCACGCCCCCATGCGAACATGTTCCATCTGCACCTGCCGGTCGAACGCGAGCGCGCACTGGAGATCCGCAACGCGATCGCGCGCGAACACCGCGTGTGGCTGCACAACGCGGTGCACCACGCCCAGCTGGAGGGCACCAGCTACACGGAATGGTATGTTGGCGACCACCTGCTGGACCTGCCGGACGAGCAGGTGCACGCGGCCCTGTCGGCGTGGCATGGCGAGCTGGAAAAGGCGGCGCCATGACCTTCGCCGCACTGAAACTGATCGACCCGCTGCTGCGCGCGCTGGAAGAACTCGGCTACGACGATCCGACGCCGGTACAGCGCCAGTCGATCCCCGCCGTGCTGGCCGGCCGCGACCTGATGGCCGCGGCGCAGACCGGCACCGGCAAGACGGCCGGCTTCGCACTGCCGCTGCTGCAACGCCTGACGATGGAAGGCGCCGTGGCGCCGCTGGGCGTGCGCTGCCTGGTGCTCGCGCCCACGCGCGAACTGGCCGAGCAGGTCTTCACGAGCTTTCGCAAGTATGGCGCCCACGTGCCGCTGCGCTACGCCGTCGCGTATGGCGGCGTGCCGATCGAGCCGCAGATCAGCAAGTTGAAGAAAGGCCTGGACGTGCTGGTGGCCACGCCCGGCCGCCTGCTCGACCTGCAGCGCCAGGGCGCCCTCAGCTTCGCGCAACTGCAGACGCTGGTGCTGGACGAGGCCGACCGCATGCTGGACCTGGGCTTCGCCGCCGACCTCGATGCCGTGTTCGCCGCGCTGCCGCCGGAACGCCAGACCCTGCTGTTCTCGGCCACCTTCCCCGAGTCGATCCGCACGCTGGCCGCCCGCCTGCTGCGCGACCCGGTGTCGGTGCAGGCCAGCCCGGCCAACGCGGCGGCCAAGACGGTGCGCCAGCTGGTCATCACCACCGACAAGAAATCGAAGCCGGACCTGTTCCTGCACCTGCTGCGCGAGCGCGGCTGGAGCCAGGTGCTGGTGTTCGCCAAGACCCGCAAGGGCGTCGACCAGCTGGTCGGCGTGCTGCAGCAGGAAGGCATCCGGGCGGACGCGATCCACGGCGACAAGCCGCAGCCGGCACGCCTGCGCGCGCTGGCGCGCTTCAAGGCGCGCGAGATCGACGTGCTGGTCGCCACCGACGTGGCGGCCCGCGGCCTCGATATCCAGGGCCTGCCGCTGGTCGTCAACCACGACCTGCCCACGGTGGCCGAGGATTACGTGCACCGCATCGGCCGCACCGGCCGCGCCGGTGCCTCGGGCGAGGCGATCTCGCTGGTCGGTGCCGACGAGGTCGACCTGCTGCGCGCGATCGAAACGGTGATCCGGCAGGTGCTGCCGCGCGACGAAATCGCCGGCTTCGAGGCCGCCCACCGCGTGCCGTCGACCGGCACGCCCGCGAAGGCCGCGCAACCGGCCGGCCGCAAGGGTGCGGCAAAGCCCGCGTCAAAGCCGGCTTCGGCGTCGCAGCCGGCACCGAAGCCAGCGCCACGGCCTGCCGGTGGTTTTGGCGCGGCGGCACCCGAACCGGCCAGAACATCGAAGGGCGTGCCGCAAGGTGCCGTGGTCGTTGCGGCCGGCCGTGGTGCGAAGTCCGTCGCGAGATCCGCTGCGAAGCCTGCCGTGAAGCCTGCCGTGAAGTCCGCTGCAAAGCCTGCCGCGCCGCCGCCCAACAAAGGGCCGGAACGGGGGCGCAAGAAGCGCTGACCTGGCCGCGTCACCGCCAGCCGATCCACCTGTTAAAATCGCCCGTTTTTTGCGCCGGAGAACCCCATGCAGCAGTACCAGCAACTGATCGAAACCGTCCTCGCCCAGGGCACCTGGCAGGACAACCGCACCGGCATCCGCACGCTGTCGGTGCCGGGCGCCATGATGCGCTTCGATCTGGCGCAGGGCTTCCCGGCCGTCACCACCAAGCGGCTCGCTTTCAAATCCGTGGTGGGCGAACTGTGCGCCTTCCTGCGCGCCTCGCGCAGCGCCGCCGACTTCCGCGCCCTGGGCTGCAAGGTATGGGACCAGAACGCCAACGAGAACGCGCAGTGGCTGGCCAATCCTTACCGCGAGGGTGTCGACGACCTGGGCCCGGTCTACGGCGTGCAGTGGCGCCAGTGGCCCGGCTACAAGCTGCTCGATGCCGCCGATACGGCGCAGCGCGAGGACGCCCACCGCAACGGTTTCACCGAAGTGGCGCCGCTGGTGGAAAACGGCGTCGAGAAAATCCTGGTGTACAAGGCCATCGACCAGCTGCGCGAATGCCTGGACACGATCGTGGGTAACCCGGGCAGCCGCCGCATCCTGTTCCACGGCTGGAACCCGGCCGTGCTGGACCAGGTCGCGCTGCCGGCCTGCCACCTGCTGTACCAGTTCATCCCGAACGCCACGACGAAAGAGATTTCGTTGTGCCTGTACGTGCGCAGCAACGATATCGGCCTGGGCACGCCGTTCAACATCGCCGAGGGCGCCGCGCTGCTGCACCTGGTCGGCCGGCTGACCGGCTACACGCCGCGCTGGTTCACGTATTTCATCGGCGATGCGCACATCTACGAGAACCATATGGCGATGGTGCAAGAGCAGCTCA